>CBFDAN010000306.1:0-2804 GCA_965602815.1 uncultured bacterium | reverse complement strand
GTCGGGGACGAAGTCACCGAACTCGGCTACGTCCACATGTTCACCGACATGTTCGAGGCGATCGATGCAGACACGGAACCGCGTGAGACGTTCTACGACGGGTATGTCGTCAACGCTGTGATGGACGCTGCCTATCGCTCTGCAGCCAGCAGGCAGTGGGAGCCGGTTGAGGTCGAGTGGCGCGGCGAGGCAACTCCGAGGATTGCCAAGGACGTTCGGCGCCACGATGGCCATGCAATCATCAAGGATGAGATCCTTCCCGACGGCCGCATCAAGATGATGCTGTCTGACAAGGACACCGGCGCCGTGTTCGACGTTGTCACCGACGCGTGACCATCCGGCTGGAGGTCTTCGACAACGACCAATGGGCCGACCGGGTCGCTCACCGATGGGTAATGCTCATGCAGCGGAATCCGACAGCGAGACTCTGCCTGCCCACCGGTGAGACTCCGCGACCGGTGTATGCGGTCGCTGCCTCGGTGATGGACCTCGACGCCGCCACGGTCTTCATCCTCGACGAGTTCGACCTGCCGCCGGGCGATTCCGCTCGCTGTGACGCAATGCTCCAGCGTGACCTTCTCGATCTGCTGACGCATCAACCCAGGGCCATCCATGGTCTCGACCCTGCCGCTCCGGATCCGGACGCTGAGTGCCGTCGCTTTGCGTTGCTCGTCGCGGACGGCGGGCTAGACCTCACTCTGCTCGGTCTCGGCGGCAACGGCCACCTCGGACTGAACGAACCCGGCACCGCGGTCGACGCACCAACGAGGGCAACCCGCCTTGCATCTTCGACCACGAGAGCCGCGAGCCGCTACGGCGTAGACGCGGAACCGACATGGGGCATGACCCTCGGTATGCAAGCCATCTTTGCCTCGAAGGAGATCTGGCTTCTCGTCACCGGCTCGCACAAGGCCGATATCCTCGACCGGACCCTGAACGGCCCGATCGGACCAGACGTACCCGCGACCTATCTCCGTGACCACCCGAATGCGGTGGTCTTCGCAGACCGTGCGGCCGCGGGAAGATAGACACGAGACACGAGACACGAGACACGAGACAGCGAAGTCTGGCCCGTCTTCGTTCTTGCTCTGAGCTCATCTGGGAAGTTTTGGCTCCCGGAGCCCCCTCCGCGTCCGAGCATGCACTCGAACGCGCCTCCCCCACTACATGGTGGAGGCGAAGACCTCTTTCGTTTCCTCCGGCGCCTGGAACGTGAGGAAACGGGCCGGATTCGTTCGCAGCATCATCTCGATAGACGTTGGGGCGACTCCAAGGCCACCCAAGATCTCGACGAAACGAGTGGCGAGCCAGGCCAGCCCGAGGCCGCCGTGGACAGCCCACATCGAACGGCGTGCGGAATCGCTGGAAAGCATCAGACGGTCGGCATGCCCCTCCGCCACCATCGCTGCGACGATCGGCGCTGTGTGGTCGACGCAGTCCTCTCCCTGGCGCGAGGCCTGGTCGTATTCGAGGTACACGCCGGTCGCCAGCAGGTCGCGGTGGTACGACAGATCGTTCACCTTGTCGGTGTGCGAGATCACGACCCGATCCAGCGGAACACCGAGCCGCTCGAGCAGCTCGATTTGTGCCATGGCGCCGCGCCCTCCCTCACAATGCGTGAGGATCGGCACTCCGGTTGCACCGTGGGCACGAGCAGCTGCTTCAAAGACCCGAATATCGCGTGCCGTCGGGGCATCTTCGACGACCGCGACCTTCAGAATCCCGGCGCGATGCGGGGTTCGCCGCACCACCGGGCCCATGTAGTCGTACTGATCGATGCCCTCGAGGACGTCCGCGACGAACAGCTCAGCAAGCACCTCCGGCGGTTCTTCTGACGTCCACCGCTGACCCTCGTAGTACTTCGACGTGTGGAGGCCGGTGCATGCAACAATATGGACTCCGCTCAACCGGCTGATCTCTGCAAGGCGGATCGGGCCGCGCCCCGATGCTGCCGGCATCGCATCGACGATTGTCCCGACACCGGCCGCCGAGCACGGTTCGAGTTCCTGCACCGCGTCCTCAACACTCGTCAGGAGGATGTGTGGCCAGCGGTCAACGATGAGTGGCGAGTCGATGATCAAATGCTCGTGGATGTACGTGATCCCCAGATCCGCCGGGCTCACATCACCGAGCACGGTGCGAACGGACGCAGTCATGTCGCCGGCCCTTCGAGAATCGCGCCGCCGGCGATCAGCTGATCCCGGACATCGGAAGATCGAACGTCTCGAACTGCACCGCCACCGCCTGCGGCCATTGCGGCCGTTGTCCCGGCAGCCTGGCCCATCGCCATACATTGAGCCATCGAGCGAACCGACGCTTGTGCATCATGGCTGGCAGAGAAACAGCGCCCGGCGGCCAGCACATTGAGGCCGTCACGTACAACAAGGGTCGAAAGCGGAATACCAACTGCCGAACCGTCCGGAAGGTAACGCCAGCTGGTCCCGGTCCCCTCGCCGCCATGGTGATCTTCGATCGGCGCGCCACAGAGCCCGATCTGATCATCGAACTGGCGCGCTGTGAGCACATCTTCTTTCGTGAGTCGGTAGTCCCCGAACACCCGCCGGGTCTCCCGCAATCCAACCTGGCTCGACAGCGCCACCAGCGCGGCATGTTCGTAGCCGGGAACCCGATCGACGAGGAACCTGGCGTATTCGACTGCCTGGCGACGGCCTTCCATCTCGGCCCTGGTGAGGATCTCTGGATCGGTGGCGTTGCGTAGCGAGTCGCCCGAACCTTCGACGTGGTCGATCCGTGTCATCACGGTTGCGATCACGCCCGGGATCGGGGTGATGTGGTCGGAGCCT
>CBFDAN010000305.1:0-2805 GCA_965602815.1 uncultured bacterium | reverse complement strand
GTTGGCTTGTTTCTCATGCTCGGCGCGGTAGACGTGATGTGGGGGCATTGGGTCTCGACGCCACCGGACACCTACAACGAAGATATCACGACCAAGGGGAGAAGCCAGCGGCGAGCCGACTACGTCTGGGGCGTATTCCTGCTCGCCGGCGGCGCCGGGCTCTTCGGATACGCCGTGACGGCACTCATACGCAGAACTCCGGCCCTCGTGGTACGTGAGGACGGCCTCGTACTCACGATTGGAGCACCGGGAGAGGATCCCGTATTCGTGCCGTGGACCGATATCGCCTTCGTTTCGTCCGCCGCGGAGAAGGACCCGGACGGAGGTTATGACCGTGACGTGCTGATGATCGACGTCATCGACCCTGCGGGACTTCCGGCCGACCCATGGGGTGCCTCCTGGGACGGAAACCGGCTGATCGTCGACACCGGCGGTTGGGATGTTCCGATCGACGAAGTTGTTATTCACTCAGGAATCGCCCTCGAGAGGGCTCACCACTTCGAAGAGCCAGCCCCGGCCGCGATCGGACCCGGGGAACTCGAACCAGCAGATCCCGAGGTGGCCGACCTCGAACCAGCAGATCCCGAGGTGGCCGGCCCCGAATCAGAGGAGATTCCGGATGATTGACCCCAAGATTGGTGCTCACGTACCCCCGGCAGACCCGCTCGCAGAGGCCGAGGACCGCGGCGCCGAGATCGTCCAGATCTTCGTTTCGAATCCGCAGTCATGGAAGAAGCCGGTCCCGCGGGCGGACGCCGAGTCGCTCCGGGATTCCGAGATCGACTTCTACGTGCATGCCCCATACCTTCTCAACCTTGCATCGCCAAACAACCGAGTGCGGATCCCGTCGCGCAAGATGCTCGCTCAAACGGTTGAGGCGGCGGCGCTCATCGGCGCCAAGGGTGTCATTGTGCACGGCGGAAGTGTCGGTGCCGATGAGGATGTCGACGTTGGTTTCGAGCGGTGGTTCAAGGCGCTCGACTCATTTGAGGTGACCGTCCCGGTTCTCGTGGAGAACACCGCGGGCAGCGGCAATACGGTGATGCAAAACCTCGACAACTACGGGCCGCTGTGGGCGGCAATCGGCGACTTCAACATGGACTACCAGTTCGCGACGGGCCAGGGCAACCGGCGACTTCAACGTCGGTGTGTGCCTCGACACCTGTCATGCGTGGGCGGCCGGGGCGGATCTGACCGAAGCGGTCGAGCGGATCACCCAGTACACCGGGAGCATTGCGCTGGTGCACGGGAACGACTCGCGTGACCCGTTCGACAGTCACCGCGATCGTCATGCAAACTTCGGTCACGGAAGGATCCCGGAAGACCTGCTGGTCAGGGTGATCCGTGACGCGGCCGCTCCGGTCGTCGTCGAGACACCGGGTGAAGCCGAGGATCAGGCTGCGGATATCGCGTGGTTGAGGGAACGACTGTAGAAGGTCGTCGTTCACCAGGCGAGGGTCAGGACCTCGGGAGTGTCGTGGTCCGCCACGACCTGGGTCTCTCCCCGCTCAGCGATTCCCAACAATGAAGAATCCCTGAAACGCGGGGCTGGACGCCGAACCACGCCGCAATCCGCTCCCACTTCGCATACCGATCAAGGAGGTCGGTGGCGAGCGCCAGGTCGCCGATTGCTGCTGCGCGGACTGCCGGAGGGCGTGCCGCACGCCATTCCGAGAAGGCCTGTCGAGAGACACCGAATATGCGTCCAGCAGCCGCATTTGACAGGCCCCACAGGGTGACGAGACGTTCGAGGGGATCCGTTTGGACAACCCGGTCGAGTTCGTGGGCGAGTTACCGCGTCCATTCTGATCCGCCGCGCGCGGCGATGGAGGCCGCCGCCTCCACGGGAGTCATGTCGGTGAGAGGAGTCGACCCACCGCAACCGTACGTCGACTCGCGTGGTTCGCCAACACCGCTGAGGCCGTATTGCACGCCGTGCGTCTTCACTGGGAGTTTTCGCGGTCGGGGAGGGGTCCTCAAGTGTGCTGACGGTTTGGCCGATGTGATGGTATAACCCGGGCGCTCACGAAGAGGATGGGATGGCTCAACCGACCACTCGGGCACAGCGCACCAGGCTTGTCATCACCGCCGCGGCTTTGCTGGCGGGCCTCCTCGTTGCGCTCCCGGGCGGCGCAGCAAATGCTGCTATCCCACAGGACGACTTCGAGGCTTGCCTGCTCGACAAGATCAACGACGACCGCGCTGACGTTGGCGCCGTCCCGTTGCGGCTAGCGAGCGACAAGATCAACGAGGTACACGCGTGGTCGGAGTGGATGCGCTACAACGAATTCCGCCATATGACGAGCAGTGAGAGATCGCCGATCTTGCCGCCAGACACCTTCACCTGGGCGGAGAACATTGCATGGACGTCGAACTCGAGCGTGCCCGACTGTTCTCAGATCCACACGATGCTGATGAACTCCCCTGGTCATCGCAGCGCGATCCTGGACAAGAACCAACGTTTTACGGCCCTCGGTGCGTACGTGGATAGTTCGGGCTGGTGGGTCACTGAAGTGTTCTTTGCTTCCACTTCCTATGAGCCTGAGTGTCGTGGAACGTTCTGCGACGACGACTCGTCGGCCTTCGAAGGCGACATCGAGAGGCTCGTTGCGCTCGGAGTCACGAACGGCTGTAGCCAGTCTGCGACCGACCGGTTCTGTCCGAGGGCCCATGTGACCAGAGGACAGATGGCGGCCTTCCTCACTCGAGGCCTTAGCCTGACGGATCGTGGATCCGTCGACTTCGTGGACGACGACTTCTCGGTGTTTGAGGTCGATATCGAGAGGCTTGCGGAAGCCGGCATCA
>CBFDAN010000304.1:0-2832 GCA_965602815.1 uncultured bacterium | reverse complement strand
CTGGCGCTTGCGCTCGCTCTCGGTGAGGTAGCGCTTGCGAACGCGGATCGCGTTTGGAGTGATCTCGACGAGTTCATCCTCGGCGATCCACTCGATGGCGAGTTCGAGGGTCATCTCCCTCGGCGGCTTGAGTTTGATCGCCTCATCCGTCGAGTGCGTCCTGATGTTCGTGAGCTGCTTGGTCTTGGTGGCATTGACCTGCATGTCCTCGGGGCGGGAGGCCTCACCGATGATCATGCCTTCGTAGACATCGGTGTTCGGTCCGATGAACAACTCGGCCCGCTTCTGCAGGTTGTCGAGGGCGAACCCGGTCGATGTACCCAACCGGTCGGCAATCATCGCGCCTCCCTGCCGATGGGGAAGTTCTCCGGCCCACGGCATCCAACCGGCGTGGTGCTGGTGAATCAGAGCGGTGCCGCGTGTTGCGGTCATCAGGAGTGAGCGGAAGCCGAGGAGCCCGCGTGCAGGAGCGGTGAGGGTCACGATGGTTCGTCCGGAATCGCCCGGACGCATGTCGGTGACCTGCCCCTTGCGGGGCGCGACGGCCTGCGTGACGGTACCGACGTGATCGTTCGGAACATCGACCACCGCCCGCTCGAGAGGTTCGTTGGGACTTCCGTCGATTTCACGGATGATCACTTCCGGGCGAGAGACCTGGAGTTCGTAGCCCTCGCGTCTCATGGATTCGATGAGCACGGCGAGCTGCAATTCGCCACGTCCGGCGACCTCGATGACTTCGGGGGAGGAGGTTGCACCGATCCGGATCGAGACGTTTCCAAGGACCTCGCGATCGAGCCGTTCCCTGATCTGTCGTGAGGTGACGAATCGGCCGTCCTTCCCCGAGAGCGGTGAAGTGTTGACGCCGAAGGTCATCCGGAGCACCGGCTCGTCGACCTCGAGACGCGGCAGTGGCTGCGGGTCGGCTGCGTCGGCGATCGTGTCGCCGATCTCGACTTCTGGGAAACCTGCGACGACGAACAAGTCACCGGCGACGCGGTCCTCAACTTCAACCCGTCCCAGATGTTCGAACCCCATGAGTTGGGTCAAGCGGCGTTTGAGCGGCGGCTCCTCTTCATTTGAATGGCACAAGGCCACCTGTTCGCCGGCTCGGAGGGTTCCCTGCACGACACGTCCGATCGCGAGGCGGCCGAGGTACTCGGACGCATCGAGGTTGGTGACGAGAGCCTGGAGCGTGGCATCTGGATCTCCGGACGGTGCCGGGATGTTCTCGACGATTGCATCGAGAAGGGCCGAGAGATCGGTGTCATCACCCGGGATGCCGGTGCCGGCCATGGCGTGGCCGTGACGCGCTATCGAGGAGATGATCGGAAACTCGATGTGGCGATCGTCGGCATCGAGATCGAAGAAGAGTTGGTAGATCTCGTCTGCCACCTCTTCGATTCTTGCATCCGGGCGGTCGACCTTGTTGATCACCACGACGGCGGGGAGTCCCCCTGCAAGGGCCTTCGAGAGCACGTAGCGGGTCTGTGGCATCGGGCCCTCGGCGGCATCCACGAGGAGCAGCACACCGTCTACGAGGGTGAGCGCCCGTTCGACCTCACCGCCGAAGTCGGCGTGGCCCGGGGTGTCAACGAGGTTGATCTTCGTGCCCTTCCACGTCACCGAAGCGGCCTTGGCGAGGATCGTGATCCCTCGTTCGCGTTCCTGATCGCTCGAGTCCATAACTCGGTCGACGTGGGCTTCGTGGGACGCGAACACGCCGGCGGCGCTCAGCATCGCGTCGACGAGGGTGGTCTTGCCGTGGTCGACGTGCGCGATCAACGCAACGTTCCGAAAGGAGGGGGAGGGCATGCGCGGGATGCTATCGACCGAATCCGCCTACCCAGGGTTCTCCACCTCGTATACGGCGTCGTGAGCCTGCGGAATGAAGCCGTTGAAGTGTCCAGCGCGTACCGCGGGCTGGACACGCCAAATAGGACGTCTACAACCCTGGGTACGCGGCTACATCTTTCGGGCCTTCCAGATCTCTTCGGCGGGCCAGCGGCGTGCCCATTCGGTCGTCACGAACGGATAGTCGGTCCCCGCACCCTCGGCAGGGCGAGGTTCGATCAGATCGAGGACCTCGAATCCGTTGTCTCTCAAGATTCGGATCCACTCACCGTGGCCGATATGGAACTCGAGGCCGTCGTCGTCCGGCCAATCGAACCGGTGCATGCCGAAGTAGTCGCGCAGCAGTGTGCGGCCGGCTGGGACCTCCTCGTCATCCTCGACGATCATCATCAGGAGCGAGGAGTTGCCCATGAACGCCAGGTCACCCCCAGGTCGTAGCACGCGGGCGGCCTCCGGGATCCAGCGGTATGGATCGGACCAGATCGCCGCTCCGTACTCGGAGAGCACAACATCGAACGACTCGTTCATGAATGGCAGGTGTTCCGCAATGCCGTGAATGAGCGGGAACCGTAGATGGTGTTCCTCTTGGAAGCGTCGAGCGTTCGCCAGTTGTGCTGATGAGTTGTCGAGACCGATCGGGCGGCCGCCGCGTCGGGCGACCCATGCCGAGACGTACGCCGTCCCGCACCCGTCTTCGAGAACGTCGCGTCCCTCGAGATCCGGGAAGAACCCAACATCCTCTTCCGGGATACCCCAGAGGCCCCATGCCGGCTCCGACGCCCAGTTGTGTTCGCCGGGAGGGGCGTACCAATCGGCCTTGTCATCCCATGAGGCGCGATTCGTCGAAACGTAGTCGGGAGTATCTCTGGTCATGGCTCCCACGCTACCAACCGGCAGGATGCGGAGCAGTTGAGCGACCGCCCGAAGCTCGGGTACGACTCGTCCGGCGTACGGTTGTCCGCGATTCGCGAGGGCCGGTTT
>CBFDAN010000303.1:0-2838 GCA_965602815.1 uncultured bacterium | reverse complement strand
GTCTGCGGGTGGTTCGGTTGATGACGTTCTACTCGAGTGGGCAAAGGAAGAAGGTCTTGACGTGTCCGATTCCTCCCCCTCAGGGGGAGGTGGCGGCGGCGTAGCCGCTGACGGAGGGGGTCAAGCCTCAAGCGCGCCCCTCTTGGACTCCGAACCCGACCAACCTGAGGACATCGAGGAACTCGTCGACGCCTCGGACGTCGGCCTCGCTCCGAAGGTCGAGATTCCGAGCCCGGCGGAGCCCGAACCCATCGAGGAACCAGAGCCGGGGGGGTTGGCGTCGCCGCGTGTCCGCTATCCGGCGTGGCTGGCCGCGGTACTGGTGATCATTCCGCTCCTGGCGGTGCTCTATGTGGTGGTCGTTCCGAACCAGCCGTCATGTGGGAGCGCGGGCCAGCTCGCGATCGACCCGGCGACCGGCAACGCTGTCGGCTGCGACGGCGGCCAATACGGGATGGACGCGGTCAGCAACTTCTCGGCAGGAGCTGCGGTCTACGACGCCGGCTGCGCCGTGTGTCACGGAGCGAATGGCGGCGGGGGCGCCGGACCTGCGATGGCAGGCGGCGCGGTGCTCGAGGCGTTCCCGGAGTCGGCATGCGATTCCCAGATCGAGTGGATCACGCTCGGATCGGCCGACTGGCCCGATGCGGCGTACGGAGCCAACGACACTCCGGTTGCCGGCGGCATGCCCGGTTTCGAGGGACAGCTAACGGAACTCGAAATCGCCCAGGTGACGCTCTACGAACGCGTCGAGTTCGGCGGCCTCGACGTGGAGACCGCAGAAACAGCGTGCGGCTTCAGCACCGACGAGGGCTGACACCGGGACTGTTACGGAAGAGAACGGTCGGACCTAGCCTCACCGGCATGTCCCTTTCTCCCCAGGTACTGGTCGTCGGAGGTGGCCCCGGTGGCGCTTCCGCGGCGTTCTGGTTGGCGCAACGCGGGATCGACGTGGTGCTCGTCGAGAAGAAGCACTACCCCAGGGAGAAGGCATGCGGCGACGGCCTCACTCCGAGAGCTGTCCGGCAACTGATCGACATGGGGTTCGACTTCGACCTTCCCGACGTACATCGGGTTGTCGGTCTCCGTTCCTACGCGGGCGACGTGATGCTCGAGATGCCGTGGCCGGAGCACTCCGTCTATCCGAACTGGGGGGCGACACTGCGACGGTCGGATCTCGACGGTCGCGTTGCGGCACTCGCCGAGTCGGCCGGGGCGACCGTTCTTCAAGGTGTTGAGGCGGTGGCCGTCGTCGACGAAGGAGACCTCACCGCCGTGGAACTGAAGCGGAAGGGCGGAGAACCTGAAGTGGTGACGCCGAGGTACGTTGTTATCGCCGACGGATCACTCTCGCGTTTTGGCCGGCAACTCGGCACACAGCGTCGCCGCGACTATCCGTTCGGTCTCGCGGTTCGCGGCTACTGGGAGAGCCCGAACTCGACCGATGGTTTCATCGAAAGCCAACTCGACATTCGCGACAACGAAGGCCGTGCGATGCCGGGATACGGGTGGGTGTTTCCGATGGGCGACGGTACGGTCAATATTGGAGCCGGTCTTGTTTCCACCTTCAAGGGGTGGAAGGACATCAACACCAGTCGCATCCTCGATGCGTATCTCACCGAACTCCCTGAGCATTGGCACGTGGGCCCCGACCCCATCGCTCGCCCGATCGGCGGGAAGCTCCCGATGGCCTTCTCCGTCGGGCCGAAGACCGGGAAGAACTGGATGCTCGTCGGGGACGCCGCGGGAGCGGTCAACCCGTTCAACGGCGAAGGCATCGACTACGCCTACGAAACCGGCCGCCTCGCAGCGGGAATCATTGCCGATGCGTTGGCCACCGACGACCCGGACGCCCTGGCGGCCTACGACGACCTGCTCGCTGCCGAGTATGCGGCCTATCACCGGGTCGCTCGCATCTTCGTGTCGGCGATCGGCAACCCGTCGGTGATGCGAACGCTGACGACCGTCGGCATGAGGTCGCGACCACTCATGGAATGGGTGTTGAAGGTCATGGCGAACCTCCTCGAGCCGGAGGAGCGGGGGATGGCGGAGAAGGTCTACGTCGCGATCGAGCGGGCCATCGAGATGCCGGGCGTTCGCCGAATCAAGGCCTGACTACCCGCGGCGCTGCAGAACCGCTGCGTATGCGGCGCGCCAGATCACCAGCACGCTTCCGTTGACGGCGATCAGCACAAGGACGAACGTGGCGGATACCCCCACGCCCAGAACCCACGCTCTCAGAAACCCAGCGACCGGCGCGGCGATAGCCCAGGCCCACGCAACATGCCACACCGACGCTGGGCGGGTGAGCACATTCGTCGAGAACACACCGAGCCAAGGTGCAACAACGGCCCATGCCACAAGCACACCGAGCGTTGTGACGACCAGCCGCCATGTCTCATCGAGTGTCGAGTGAGTCGAGAAGCCGACGACGGTGAGCACGACCAGAACAAGAACGTCGCCAACGACGGCCCACCGAAGCAGGGAACGGTTCGCGAATTCGAGCATGCTCGAAGAGTAGGGGGGAGGGAGCTACGAGCTGCGAGATCCGAGATCCGAGATCCGAGACTCGAGATCAGAAGTCGGGTCCTGAGCCGACTGATCAAACGGACCGCAGACTACGGACTCGTGACTACGGGCTACGGAGCGCGGGCTACGGACTACGGCCAACGGACCACACCCGGCGAGGCCGGTTCGCGGTTTGGCAACGCGCGCGAGACCCGTAGACTCCCGCCCTGCACATGGATCTTGTCGCGTACTTGCCGATCGCCCTGATGTTCCTTCTCGGACTCGCGTTCGCGGTGGTGTCTCTGCTCATCTCGTGGAAGCTCGCCCCGA
>CBFDAN010000302.1:0-2840 GCA_965602815.1 uncultured bacterium | reverse complement strand
GCGCATACCGCATGCTTCGGCTCCGGAGGGCCGGAGACCGGCGGCCGTTCTCGTCATTGCGGCGGTCTGTGGAACACGAGGCCTTCCTCTCACTGGCGTCGAGCGCTCGCGGGATCCGGACGCCTCAGCTTGTGACGGTTGCCGAGGTTGGCAGCGACGGGATGCTCCTCGCCTACCGAAAGCTCGAGGGCCGGTCGTTCGATGAGTTCGATCCGGAGGAGATCACTGACGGCATGCTCGCCGACGTCTGGCGTCTGGTGGTCACGCTGCACGATGCCGCGATCGCCCACCGGGATCTGCGACTGGCGAATGTGTTCATCGCCGAGGACGGTGTGCCGTGGATCATCGGCTTCGGATCCGCCGAGTTGGCAGCGAGCGAAACGCTGTTGGCGCGCGACTACGCGCAGCTCCTCGCGTCGACGACGGTGGTGGTTGGTGCCGATCGGGCTGTGGCCGCGGCAGCCAACGTTGTCGGGAAGGAGGGCGTCTCTGAAGCGCTGCCGTGGATCCAGCCGCTTGCCCTCAGCTCGGCGACCCGAAGCGAACTCGGGAAGTCCGATGGGTACGCAAAGCTCCGCTCGGTTGCTGCCGCCGCCGCTGGTGCCGAGGTCACGTACGAGCGAATCGAGCGGGTGAAGCCCAGGACGCTGTTCGTCCTTGCGAGCGTTGCCATCGCTCTCTACGTGTTGATTCCTCAGCTGACGGCGGCAACGAGATTCCTCGACGAACTTCGCACAGCCCACCTCGGTTGGGTGGTGGTCGTTGCCGTGATGTCGGCGTTGACGTATCTCGGGGCGGGCCTCGGCATGGTGGGGGCGGTACCCGTCCGACTCCCGTTTTGGTCCGTCACGATGGCGCAGCTCGCATCGTCGTTCTCCAACCGAGTGACGCCCGCCAAGGTCGGAGGAATGGCTACCAATGTGCGATTCCTCCAGAAGCAAGACCTCACAATGCCGATGGCCGCTTCGGCAGTCGGGCTGAACACGGTCGCCGGTCTGTTGGTCCACATCTCACTTCTCGTGTTGGCCGGCCTGGTCGCGTCCCAGGACGTCGCCCTGCCTGTCCCGGACGTGGAGACCACAGCAATCGTCGTCACCGTCCTCATCCTGGTGTCGGGACTCATCATGATCCTGCCCGCCGGACGGAAGCTCTTGACGAAGTACCTTCTGCCCGCCCTGCGAGCCGGGGCTTCGGCGATCGCGGCGATCGCCAAGACACCGACGAAACTCCTGGCGCTGTTCGCCGGGTCGGCGGTCATCACCCTGAGCTACACGGTCGCGATGATCGCGTCGCTGAACGCGTTCGGGGCCGATGTGGCAGTCGCGACCGCTGCCGTCGTCTATCTCGCCGGGGCCGCGGTCGCAACCGCTGCTCCGACGCCCGGAGGGGTAGGTGCCACCGAGGCGGCGCTCATCGCGGGGTACACCGTTGTCGGCGTTGATGCATCAACAGCCTTCGCAGCCGTGCTGCTGTTCAGGTTGATGACCTTCTGGCTGCCGATCCTTCCCGGTTGGCTTGCCCTGGTCTGGCTCAACCGCAGTGGCCGCCTGTGAGCGATGTTCGGTTCCATGACAAGTCTGCCCCTTTCGGGAAGGCATCATCGAGCGACGACGTCGAGATCCATCAAGGGCGAGTCCGGCCGTTCACTTCTCTACGCAACAGAGCGACGTCGTGTAGGGAGGCTCCGCGACCCGGACCAGGGTGCGGGCGGGGCCACGATTGTGTCGAGCAGGGCACAGATCGTTGTGCCGTAGTGGGCACGCCAATCTTGGAATGTGGCCCAGGCTTCATCTGGCGACCGCTGAACGGGGTAGCCGGCATCCGACAGAAGAACCACGGCGGCGACGAAGTCGGAACGCGTGATTGGGTCAATGCTGAAGGGATCCTCGGTCATGGCGATGGAAGCCGCGAGATCGCTGGAGCACGCGGTGCCGGAACGCAGGAGAAGACGGGCCGCCACGTCGTCCGACGAACCTTGCAGGCTGAGTTCAAGGCCCGCGGCATCGAGTACCGAGAGAAGGCTGACGAGCCAGTGGTGCCTGCCCCTCGGTGCTCTGAACTGATTGAGCACGGGGTACTTGGTGTGGCCGTCGGCGACTTCGCTTGCCCACCGATCCCAATCCTCATAGAGCGTCGGCAACGCTGCAAGAGCGTCTGCGCGTTGATACTCGAGCAGGACATTCGGCCCCCAGGCTGGCGACCCGATTCGGGCGCCAAGCTGCCATGCCAGAGTCTCTCGTCGCCGGATCACTGAGTAGAGAGCGGGGAGATAGGCGATCGTCAATGCAATCACAATCAATCCTGCCGCGCCTGCGGCGACACTGATCCCAGTGCCGAATCCTGCGGTGGTAGACCTGATCCCGAGGGTGAACGTGGCCGCGCCGCTCTCGCCCAGGCCCTGGGACAGGTCCGCAGTCCATGGAGCCAACATCAGGGCAAAGCCGACCACGAGCATTGTCAACCAGGCCACCAGGGTGAGAATCAGGACCATGGGTCCGAGAAACCCGAGCCAACGATCGATGAGGTCGTAGGAGCGCATGCGTCGGCAGACGGTCATGAAGATCCAGTGGACGACGGCGTCGACAAGACGGGGAATGAAGGACCACGCTCTTCGCGGTACCACGAGCGTCTTGATCACGCTGATAAAGGTGCCGACGACGATCAGCAGACCAACGGTGAATGACAACCATCGGATGGCGTTCACGTGAGCCAGTCTAGGTAGGGTGCGCAGCGGCTCCACTAGCATTCGCAGTCGCGGTAGCGTCAGCTAGGTCAGCTGCGCGACAGGTGGCGGACACAGTTCTGAACCGCCCGGATCTGGCGTTGTAGGATCGGTCCGA
>CBFDAN010000301.1:0-2881 GCA_965602815.1 uncultured bacterium | reverse complement strand
CACCACGATCCAGGCGACCACAACCTGCCGCGTTCAGGATGTTCTGCACGGTCGACGCCGCCAGGCCGACCTCGTGAGCGATGTGATCGGCACCCCACCGGCGCCGATACCGCAACCGCAACACCCGCCGACGCAACTGTCGTGACGTGCGGTTCGGCGACCGATACGGCCTCGACGACCGATCCCGCAGACCCGACACACCTTCAGCGAGGAACCGGTCCCGCCACTTGCGCACCGTCTTGGCATCAACCTGGAACCGCGCAGCAGTCGCCACGACCGTCCAACCGTCATCAATCACACACGCCACCATCCGACGCCTACCTACCGGTGTGAGCGGCGCATTCGGATGCTGGGATCTAGCGTGGGCCACGAGCCCTCCCTACGAGTAGTGAGTCTGTCAACCCACAGTCTCGTTCGGAGGGCTCACCCCATCACACCACCCGACCAGGGACAACGTCCCGGTTGTCACAGCTAGCCACCGAAATGAACCTCGTCGCGACCGCTTCGCGTACCGCGGGCAGGAGACGTCAAATAGGACGTGGAGAACCCTGGGTACGCGGGGCGCTCTCGCCTTCGCTCTCGAACTGGATACGAGCGGCTTCGGAGAGGAGCGGGACGACATAGTCCCGGAGCGCCGCAACGTGCGCCGGATGGTCGCGGTACTCGGCATAGTCGTCGGCGTCGTCCAGCACGGCGACGACCGCGAAGTCCCACGCACCGTCAGTGATCCCGGCATCAGGCCCGAATCGGAACTTGCGGAGCGCATCGATCTGATCGGGCAGTGCCGAAAGTGCCCCCATGGCCGCGCTGATCTGTTCGTCGGTGGCCTCGGGCTTGAATCGGAATAGAGCAATGTGGCGCAGCATCAGGACAACTCCCGGGTCTCGTGGGCGCGTGAACGACGATGGGGAATCTACCGCTCCCGAGTCTGGCGCAACAGTCGAAATGGCGACTGCCACGGGCAGCGGGTCCCTTGATGAGGCCAGGCAATATCAGGGTACCGGCGACGACTGTCGTGATCCAACCCGGGCGCGCGCGTGGTCGATCGGCAAGAATGAGACGATGACAAACGGCTATCAAGTTGTCATGACGCTGGCGTTCTATCCCCGTGGCGGGTCGGCGCAAGTTGTGCGCTACCTGGGCGAGGCGCTCCAAACCTTCGGGCATGAGGTGACCGTGGCGTGCGGATCGCTCGGCCCGTCGGGGGTGGCATCACACGCAGCCACGTTCTTCGAAGGGCTCGACGTCCACGCACTGGATTTCACGGAGGCCGTCGATTGGTTCGATCAAGGTCGGGATCCGATGACGGCGCCCGTGCCGATCCACCCCTCGTTCGAAGACCGACCGGGTGTTCCGGATCGTGTGTTCGCCGCCGTAGGTGACGAGGCCTATCAGCACCAGGTTGTCGCATGGCAGAGGTTGCTCTCAGACGTTGGCTCGCCGGACGTCTACCACGTTCACCACTTGACCCACGTCAACGATGCGATTGACCACCTCGATGCTCGACCGATCATCGCGCACCTGCACGGCACCGAACTCAAGATGCTGGAGGAGATTCGCCGAGGGGGGTCCGAGCGGTGGCTGCAGGCATCGGAGTGGGACCAACGGCTGGTCGCCGCCGCACATCGCGCCAATCGTGTCATCGTCATCTCGACGACCGACCGGGCGCTTGCGATCGATCTGCTCGGACTCGATCCTGATCGCATCCAGATCGTGCCGAACGGAGTTGACACCAGCATGTTTGTGCCGATGGATCTCTCGGAACGCGAGCGCCTCGATCGATGGCGTCGGTGGCTGGTGGACGACCCGCATGGCTGGGACGAGAGCGGGTTGCCGGGCACGATCCGCTACACGAACGACGACATCGGGCGCTGGTTCGTCGATCCCGACACGGGCGACCTGCGTCCTGTCCTCCTGTACGTGGGTCGGTTCCTCGATTTCAAGCGCGTGCCGCTGCTCGTCCGTGCATACGGTGGAGTCCGTCGCACGCTGGGACCAGATGCACCACCGCTGGTTATCTGGGGCGGCTACCCCGGGGAGTGGGAGGGTGAGCACCCGTACACCGTTGCCAAAGATCTGAATGTCGATGGGGTGTTCTTCGTCGGGTGGCACGGACACGACGAACTCGCCGCCGGATTCAACTGCGCCGATGTGTTCGTCGCACCTTCGGTCGAGGAGCCGTTCGGGCAGGTCTATCTGGAGGCAATGGCGTGTGGAGTGCCAGTGATCGGGACCACCACGGGTGGGCCTCCGTCGTTCGTGAACACCGATCCAGAACGCCCCAACGGCTGGCTCGTGGTCCCCGACGATGCCGACGCGCTAGAGAGCACGATGATCGAGGCGTCAACCAACACCCGAGAGCGAAGGGAGCGCGGGCGGAACGCCCGGCGCGCGGTCGTGGACGGATTCGATTGGCTTCGGATCGCCGAACAGGTCGACCGAATCTATCGCGAGGTTCTGGCGTAGGCCCGGACGCGCATCCTGGTTGTGTGTCTTGGCACGAAGGATCGCTTGCGGCTCTCGACCTCGAAGCCGCCGGGGTCGACCCGAGGACGGCGCGGATCATCGAAGTGGGGCTCTTCCGATTTGAGCTGGACGGCTCATCAGAACGGTTTGTCGAAGCGTTGATCGACCCCGCCGTCCCGATCCCGGAGTCCGTCGCTCGAGGTTCTCTAGATCGAAGCGCACAACTCGTGGAGAAATTCGTTCAATACCTGTATCGCCAAGGTCGGTGCCTCACCCCCCCGGTGTCCGAGGAGTGGCCGACCGGCAAGGTGTGACGAATCTCCGCCGGCGGACGGAATCAGATGTTCCGCATGGTCCAATCGAGCCGGGATCGACCAGTGGGGAAAGAACGATCAACGGCACGTGGATCTGCTCT
>CBFDAN010000300.1:0-2883 GCA_965602815.1 uncultured bacterium | reverse complement strand
GACAAGGACTACTGCTTCCACTGCGCCCATCCCGACGGAACGATGGTGTCGCGCGACGAAGCCCGCGAAGGCCTGACCGCCTTCATGGTCAACACCCAGGGCATCGACGAAGCCGCAGCACGCGAGGCGGTCGTCGAGCTGATGACCAAACTGCCGGCCTGGGCAACGGACTGACCTGATCATGGCCAAGCTCGATCTCAAGAAGGAATACCGCCAGCTCTACAACCCCTCGTCGAAGGAATGCTCGATCGTCGACGTACCCGAAATGCAGTTCCTGATGATCGACGGCGCCGGAGATCCAAACACGTCGGTCGCTTACGCGGAGGCGATCGAAGCGCTCTACGCGATGGCGTACACCCTGAAGTTCATCAGCAAGATGACGGAGGACGTCGACTACGTCGTGATGCCCCTCGAGGGCTTGTGGTGGACACCCGACATGGCCGAGTTCTCGATGGACGACAAGTCCGCTTGGGAGTGGACGGCGATGATCGTGCAGCCCGACCACATCACCGCCGCTCACGTCGCAGCGGCCACCGACGAGGTACGCAAGAAGAAAGACCCTCCGGCGCTCGGCCGGATCCGGTACGAGCCATACGCGGAACGGCTCGCGGCTCAGATCCTGTACTTCGGGCCCTATGCCGACGAGGCTCCGACCATAGAGCGCCTGCACCAGTTCGCCGCCGACAGCGGGTACCAACTCCGCGGCAAACACCACGAGATCTACCTCAGCGATCCGCGACGAGCGGCCCCGGAAAGGCTTCGGACCGTCATCAGACAGCCGATCGAGCCACGTCCGGTCTGATCGGGTTCGGAACGCAGCGAGCCGGTCGCTCAGGTTGAATCGGGATGCCCGGGATGTTGGGCTTCATCGTGGGCGATAGCCAAGACGGGTGCGGCCGTGAACGACCGGGGCGGCAGACTGATGAAGCGCCCCTGAGACAGACGAACTGCCGTGATGATCCGCACCACCGCGTTGACCGCCACCGGGACAAAGAACGCTGGAAGCCTCCAGCGAAACCCAACCGGGCCGATGGCCGCTGTCTGCCACGAGTCATGCACGGCTAGTCGCCTGGCCGCAAGCCTCTCCAGGAGGGTCTTCGCGACGGAACAGCCCCCTTGCGGATTCGCGCGAAGACCGCCGCTCCATCGCGGCACAACAACCCCCCTGCGGATTCTACGCGTCGGTTGCGGGCGCCTCGGCCTGCACCTCGGCGGGTGCTTCGTTTGCAGCCATCAGTATGCGGGTCGCTTCTTCGACCGCTGCTTGGGCTTCCTCGATCTTCTGCGCCCAGGTCACGAGATCGCCGTTCTGCATCGCCTCGTCGGCTTCCATGAACGCCTGATCGGCGCGGGCCAGCAGCTCAACGACCTGCTCTTCGATCGTCCCGGTCACGGGATCGGTCGTCCCACCGTCTCCGGTCCCATCGCCGTCGCCGTTCGACACGCCGAAGACCGCGGTGAGCGCCTCAGACAGGCTGTCGCGCATCTCGATCTGACCGTTGAACGACACCACCACCCGCTTGAACTCCGGGATGCCCGTGCTCGACGCTTCGTCGTTCGCGCTGATGTAGATCGGCTGGACATAGAGCAGCGACTGCTCGATAGGGATCACGAGCATGTTGCCCTGGATCACGCGCGACCCGCCCTGGCCCAGCAGCGTGAACTCGGCCGAGATCTCCGGATCCTGATTGACGAAGTTGCCGACCTGACCAGGACCGTCGATCTGGCTGTCCGATGGCAGCCCGTATTCGATGATTCGTCCGTACTCCTCGAGCGGTCCACTCTTCGCCACCATGAACGACACCATGTTCGGCCGTCCAAGGGGTGTGAACGGCTGCATGAGCAGGAACGACGGACGCTCCTCCCCCGGCAGTTTCATCAGCAGGTAGTACGGCAGCATCGGATTGAATTCCTGGCCGCTCGAGTCCGCGAACCGCCCCCGAAGCGCCGGTCGAGGTGATGTCGACGGGTCGCGGGCGATCTGCCACGGATCCGAAACGGTGAAGAATTGGTCCGGGTTGGTCATGTGATAGAGCTGGTACTGATCGGTCTGGACCCTGAAGAGATCCTCGGGGTAGCGGAAGTGTTCGATGATCTCGACCGGCAGTTCCGAACCGGGCCGGAAGACACCGGGGAAGATCGCCTCGTTCGCCTGAATCACCGGATCGTCGGGGTCGATGACATAGAGATCGATGGTTCCGTCGTAGGCGTCGACGACCGCCTTGACCGAATTGCGGATGTAGTTGAAGCGGTTTGGAAGCCCGGCACCGGCGTTCAGACGGGCGGTGCTGGCCGGTGCCGAGTACGGATACCGGTCGGTGATCGTATACAGGTCCATGACCCACTTCAGACGCCCTTCGGCGATCACGATGTAGGGGTCGGCGTCGCCGTACAGGAACGGTGCAAGGCGTTCGATCCTGGAACGAAGATTTCGCTCGAGAAGGACCTTGGAATCGGAAGCGAGGCGATCCGATATCAGCGTGTCAAGGTTGCCGAAGCGCAGCGCCCACGCGGCCCTTTGGAAGAACCCTCCGAGCTTCACGCCGCCCTCTCCGTCGTAGGAATTGGTGGCGACGTCGGCTCCGCTCGAACCGATCGGGAAGTCGACTTCTTGCTGGCTCGTCCCGGCGATCACATAGTCGGTCTCGGCATGATCCGAGAAGTAGATGCGAGGCTGCTCGATGTTGAGGCTCGGATCGTCCGAGAGGTTCACCGGCGGGATGTCCTTCACCAGGAAATCCGGCTGACCCTGCGTCGTCACGTCGTTTGCCGGGCTGAGCACCGACCCGAAGCCGTGTGTGTAGACCAGACGCTCGGTCACCCACCCTTCACCCGGGATACCCTGCTCCTCGAGTTCGCGGGCCGAGACCATCACCGGAGTCA
>CBFDAN010000299.1:0-2889 GCA_965602815.1 uncultured bacterium | reverse complement strand
GATGAAATTTGTAGTAGCCGTTGCTGCCGGTGACTTGTCCCTGCTGGTTCGGATCATCGAAGCAGGTCGACGACACGGGGGACTGGCTGTTGGCGTCGAGCAGGTTGAGAATCGCGCCGGACAGTGGCGTGCGCAGAAGGGATTCGTAGACGACGCCCTGGGGATCGATCGGCAGGTTCAGACCCTGGAGGTTGCTGCCCGAGCCAATCGAGAGAGCCGAGATCGACTGCAGCCCGTTGGTGAAGGCGGATTCGGCGCGACCGAGGGCGGCGGTGTTCGCGCCGGCATCCGGGGCGCGGAAGCGGAGCGCGTAGGCGTCTCCGTTCAGGTCATTCGGGGCGACGCCGGTGATTCGGTAGCTGCCGTTCGAGTCGGTCGTCGTTGTGGCCGCGAGCTGGCCGTTTCGATCGAGTTCGACGATCCATCCGTCGAGCGCGATTTCCGTGGTTTCCTGGACGCGGTCGAAATTCCGGTCGTGCCAGATCGATCCGTTGAGCGCGCCGACTCCCGGTGTGCCGCCGATCGCGAAGGACACGCTCGCCGTTTCCATCTGAGTCGCTGCGTTCCATTGCACGACACCCGTATTCGTCACGGTCGTACCCATGGCGAGAGCCGTATCGAGATCGACCAGGAAGCGGAGAGTGATCTGGGCGCCCGGCGGGAGCGGGCCATTCGTCGTGGAGTAGTCCGCGGTGATGACGGAGCCGATAACGGTCACACCGACGTTCGATCCATCGAGCGTCGCCGTTCCGGACACGTAGGTCATCTCGCCGGGCATCGGCTGATCCAGGTCATCGGTCAGCACGACATCGTTCGCCGCCACCGTTCCGATATTCGTCACGCGGACGATGTACTCGAGTCGCGAGCCCGCGAGCGCCGGCCCACCTCCGACGACGTTCACGTCCTTGCTGATCGCGAGCTGTTGCCCGGCTCCTACGATGACGATCGTGGGTTCGGGCCCAGTGGCCGGATTGCCGTCTCCGTCCGTGAGGACGTCTGGGAGGTCGGCGGTGAGGACCCGAGCCTGATTCGTGATCAGGGTGCCGCCGGGCACCCCCGCGTTGACCTCGAGATCGAAGGTCACGGTCGCTCGCTCGCCGACGCTGATCACGCCTCCCGGTGGTCCGGGCACGGGCGGAGTCAGGTCGCTCGAGCTGATTGGGATTCCGAGGCTGAGCGGAAAGGATCCGCCATCCGGCTGCCCGATCGGCAGGCCGTTGAGCAAGACGGTATCCGCCAGGTAGGTCGTATTGACGGGCACGTTGTCGACGAGAACCGCCTCCGTCGCGTCGATCACCCCGTTGTTGTAGACGTCGATCGTGTATCGAAGGACATCTCCGGGATCGACCACGCCGATGGCGCCATTGTCCACGAGCAACATCGCGCTCTTGGGCGCAAAGAGGAGCGCGTTGCTGCCGACCACGTCCAGAGTCGGGTCGTCGGGAAGGGAAGTCCCGGGATCGTCCGATGGCTGATCGGAAATTCCTCCCGCGACCGCACTGACGAAGGCTTGATTCGAGATGATGGTGCCGTCGGCCGCGGCCGGATCGACGACGACGTCGAAGGTGAGGGTCGCCGTCCGGCCCGGGTCGCTACCGCCCGCGAGCAGAACGCCGGGCGTCGGATCGTCCGGTGACCAGAGTGGGAGCCCTGCCGCGCTCGAGAAGGGCGGCACCCCCGCGACGTCCGCCTGAGCGATGCCGTTCAAGAGGGTGCTGCCGTCGACGTAGGTCGTCAGGGCCGGAATCGCGTCGCGGAGGACCGCATCGGTCGCGACGGCGTCCCCGACGTTCCGAACCGTGATCGTGTAGCGAAGGGTCTCTCCGGCCAGCAGTACGGCGGGGTCTCCATCGAGATCGGTCGAAATCTTCTCCACCCGGAACACAGGGCCCGAGCCGATCGTCACCACCGTCGGATCTTCGTCTCCGTCCACGAAGGGATCGGCCGCGCCGTTCACGCCGGGATCGTCGCTCAGACCGAAAGGGGCGTTCGCGATCAGAAGATCGGCCTGGTTGGTGGCGAGGGTTCCATCCGGGATCGACGAAACGAGGGTGACGTCGAACTCGACGACCACGCTGCTCCCCGCCGTGACAGAGAGATTGCGGACGTCGACGATGCCCGTCCCCGCGACACCGCCGTTGGGATCGGTGCCGCTCGTGTCAGCGCCAGGGGGCACGGTGACGAGCGTGAGTGAACCGGGTTCGAAAAGGGGCGAGCCGTTGAGGCGGTCGATTTCGTCGGCGAAGCCGAGCCCGGCGAGTGGGCTGGATGAGCGATTTTCGAGGCGGATGCGGTGGCGGACCGCGTCGCCTGGTATAACCAACGTCAGCGGGGCGCCGCTGACCGGATCGACGACCGTCTTCTCGAAGAGGTAGTCGAGCGGGTCCGTCGCGACGTCGTGGGCGTCTTCGTGGTCGACCAGGCCCACGGTGCCGTCGCTGAGGACCTGCGTGTAGGTCCCACGATTCGGATTGGAGGCGGCGTCAGCGAACCACTCGGTCGCGCCGGCGACATTCGTGAGGGTCACGCCGCCCTGGGTGCCCGCGTCGAGCTGAGTCTGGTAGGTGATGATGAGTCGCTCGTCTTCGCCGATGACCGCCGCCGCCGACAACATGGTCAGGGTGAGTTCGCAGGTCGGCGAGGCCGCATAGGAGAGAGCGAAGTCTGCTCCCTCCAGCAGCGGGCCCTTACCGGGAACCGGCGTGACGCCGTCGGCCGCGAAAACCCGCGCACTCGACACCTGGGGAGTCGAATCGCACATGCCACCCGTTGCGCCATCCGGCAGTACGTCGCTCATCGTCGTGTCCCAGGCATCGTTGGGACCCGTGTTCCGGACGTCGATCGTGAAGAGGCCGAACTGCCCGGGAACGACCGTCGCTGGACCCGATT
>CBFDAN010000298.1:0-2935 GCA_965602815.1 uncultured bacterium | reverse complement strand
GGTCATGAACGAGGCCGGGATGGTCGGGACCAACGACTGCAGGAACAGATAGCCCATCTTGCCGAAGGGAGCGAGCGTCTTCGTCTCGGGAATCGGATCCATCACCGGCCACCACATCAGGATGGCTGACACGAACAGCACGGCGTGCGCGAAGAAGTGGAAGATGTCGCTCGTCAACATCAGTTCCACCACCGACGGAACATGGATGAACGCAAGCCAGGCGTTGAAGAACACCAGCGTGAAGATCGGCCGCGTAATGACCTTGAGCAGTGGGATGAACGGCTCCACGTATGCGTGCATCAGCCAGGAAGGCGTTCCCCCGAGCAACAGCGGAGGCACGACCAGGGTGATCAGCATGTGCTCGGTCATGTGGAACATGTAGAGCCGCTGCTCTCCGATGTCATGCAATGGCCACGTCGAACTGACTACCAAGAGAACAACGCCGCTGTAGAACATCACCCGTTGAAAGGTGGTCACCGGAGGCTTCCCCACAGGGGCATATCGATTGGCGAGCCTTCGGATGCCGTACTCGTATGCGAAGGCCAGTGCGATAGCGACCCCGTACACGTCGAGGTGTGGGTGGAACGTGATGTCCATGGGTCAGAGCGCCCGGAACACCGCGAGCAAGACGATGAACAAGAGGATCGCGACCACTACGGCTATTCCGAATACGTAGCGGTATCCCTTGAGGTCATACCTGAGGTGCATGAAGACCGCGACGACCGTCACGAACTTCGCAGCGCCGAACGCGATCAGCAGCGGTGCACGCACCGGGTCAAGGATCTCAATGTATGGGATTGCAATCTCGATGGCAGTCGCGACGGCGAGCGCCGCAGCGATCAGCCAGTAGGTCTTCGGCGTCGGATGAGCATGTGAGGCGGTTGTCATGGTCAGATCTGCAACAGGTAGACGACGGTGAAGATCACGATCCACACGATGTCGACGAAGTGCCAGTACAACGCCACCAACTCCACGTTCATCCCGTGGTCTGGCGAGAGCCGGCCCCGGAGCGAGAAGGCCACCAGCATTGAGAGCATCAGTACACCGCCGGCGACGTGTATGCCGTGAAAGCCGGTCAGCATGTAGAACGACGAACCGAATGGGCTGGTGCTGATCGTCAGTCCCTCATTGACAAACTCGGTGAACTCAAAGATTTGGCCGGCGAGGAACGAGAGGCCGAGAAGCGCCGTTCCGATGAGCCAGATCCGCCCCTGGCGCTGATCAGAATTCTGGAATGCGTTGTCGGCGAGAACCATCGTCAGAGAACTCATCAGCAACACGAAGGAACTCGCCGAGGTGAACGGGATGTTGAAGATCTCGGCACCCGGCCCTCCATCGGTCGTGTGCCGGTACAGGAGGAACGTCGCAATCATCGCCCCGAAGAAGAAGACCTCGGACCCCAGAAAGACCCACATCGCGGTCTTGCGGGTTCGATGGATCGGGTCCCCGGTCGACTCGAAGTCGGTCTGGTCGTCAACCTCGAAGACGCCGTCGGTCGCCGTTGTCATCAGTGCGCCTCCCTCGTGGCCGGCTCCGCAGCCCATCCAACGAGGCCCCACAGCGTCACGACAGCGCCCAGGGCCAACACGGCGAAGCCGATCGGGCCCGAGGAGATGAAGACGAGGCCTGCACCGAGGACCGCAACCCCGCTCGCCGAGACAATCGGGTAGAACGACGGCGACGGCATGTGGATCCCGTGTTCTTCAACGACCACATCGGGTTTGCCGGCTTGTTCGGGTGTGAGCTTCACGGAGCGTCCCTCTTCGTCGACGCCGTACTTTCGGTACCAGAAGTCGTCCTGGTGATGCACTACCGGGATCTGATCGAAGTTGTGAACCGGTGGAGGCGACGTGGTTGTCCACTCGAGCGTGCGGGCGTCCCACGGGTCGTTCCCTGCCACCGCGCCGGTCCGGTAGCTCGAAATCAGGTTCCAGATGAAGAACAAGAATGACACGGCAATCAGGAAGGCGCCGATCGTCGACATGAGGTTCCAGACGTCCCACCCCATGCCCTCGGCGTAGCGGTACGTTCGGCGGGGCATTCCGTCGAGGCCGAGGATGTGCTGAGGCGCAAACGTGAGATTGAACCCGATGAACATGATCCAGAAGTTCCACTTCCCGATCGTCTCGCTCATCATCCTTCCGGTCCACTTCGGAAACCAGTAGTAGGCCCCCGCGACATACCCGAACACGGCACCGCCGAAGAGCACGTAGTGAAAGTGAGCCACGACGTAGTAGCTGTCGTGTTGCTGGGTGTTGGCAGGCACGACCGCGTGAGTCACGCCCGAGATCCCGCCGATCAGGAACATCGCGATGAACCCCACGGTGAACAGCATCGGCGTCGAAAACGTGAGGCGTCCACCCCACATCGTGCCGATCCAGTTGAAGATCTTCACGCCGGTCGGGATAGCGATCAGCATGGTTGCGAGCCCGAACCCTGCTTCGGCGACCGGTCCCATCCCAGCGGTGAACATGTGGTGCGCCCACACACCAAATCCCAGGAAGCCGATCGCGATCCCAGAGAACACGATGAATGAGTACCCGAACAAGGGCTTGCGCGAAAACACGGGAAGGACCTCGGAGACGATTCCAAAGGCGGGCAGGATCAGCACGTACACCTCGGGGTGTCCGAAGATCCAGAACAGATGCTGCCAAAGGAGCGGGTCTCCGGAGGCCTGCGCCTCGTAGAAGAGTCCTCCCAGATTGCGATCGATGAAGATCTGCCAGAGGCCGACTCCGATGACGGGGAGGCTGAAGATGAGGAGGAATGAGGTTACGACCGTCATCCAGACGAACACCGGCATCCTCATGAGGGTCATGCCGGGTGCCCGCATCGTGAAGATCGTCGCGACGAAGTTGATCGACGATGCGAGCGAGGCGAAACCGAGGAGCTGCGCACCGATCGAGTAGTAGTCCATGCGCACGTATTCCTGGAT
>CBFDAN010000297.1:0-2941 GCA_965602815.1 uncultured bacterium | reverse complement strand
CAGGCGAAGGTGCACCCACTGCCCACCGATCTTGAGACATTCTTCACACCCTTCAATGGTGCTCGGCTCGATCGGCTCGATTCCGGTCAGGTGTTCACAGGCCATACAGAGTGCCTTTCAGATATGCGGAGAGCCGTTGATGGGTCCGCGAGTCGCTGGTTGTGCGATCGCGCTCTCGGTGAGGGCTTCAGCCACCATCGGTTGAGACGTATTCCCTGCGAAGCGTCGTTCGTGTGATCGTCCGGTGCCAGGAACTTCTGTTTCTGGCCCAAAGAGGCACACCCGCATCTCATCATGGCGTCGTTCTGCAGGGTGGTGCTTCGACGGCACAATCGCTGAACTGATCCCGGGTTCAGACCTCGACCGGAGTCACGGTTCCGGCCACTCCGTCGACGCGCACGAGTTGACCGTCGTAGAACCGTCCCATGGCCCCCTCGCACCCAACGACAGCAGGGAGGCCGTACTCCCGGGCGACGATGGCGGGGTGTGAGAGGAGCCCTCCGCCCTCAGTAACGAGGGCACCAGCATGTGGGAACAACACTTCCCACGGTGATGATGTGATCGGCGCCACGAGGACGTCACCAGGTTGCACCTTCTCGAAGTCGTCCGGCCCGTACACGATCGTCACCGTACCCGTGTGGACGCCGGGTGATGCACCAACACCATCCACGCCCTCGGCGAGATCGGCCGGCAACTGGTCATGCGTGGTGATCAACGTGATTGCTTTCATGATCCGCTGAACCTCAGGTGGAAACACGCCGATCTCGGGCATCGGTGCCGTCTCCCCGTAGGACGGCTCGGGCGAGTGCCCTCGTGCCCACAGGTCTTGGCCGCGCCGCGTGTGCACGAGCTCGCGAACGTCCGCCGGCTCGGAGAGCCAGGTGGCAATCTCGTCAACGGTGAGGAACATGACGTGCTCCGGTGACTCCATATCACTGTCACGAACCATGCGGGAACCCGCTTCGAGACCGATCAGCCGGATCATTCCGACGGTCTTGGCGTGGACTGCCTCCCCCGACTCCCGTATCGGGTACGTGCGTCGCGCCTCCACCACCAGCGCATCGAATCTCTCCGCAGCATCGTCGGTCAGCGACGACCTCAATTCGTCGGCGAGACGTTCCGCCTCGACGGATGGGTCTGTGTGGGGGCGAAGCGTCGCGATCCTGGACAGTTCGAGATCGGGACGTTCGAGCAGGGTTTCGTGGCGGAGGTCGAAGCCAAGGATGCGCAGCCCATAGTTCGCCAGGTGTACGTCGTAGGCCTCGGCAAAATCGCCGCCGAACGAATCCAGGTCACCGGCTACTCCCTCTGTGATTGCCTTCTTCTCCGTCGGTCCGACACGGCCCTGAAGGTCCCTGACCGACCGGTGATACGCCGAAGGGCTCGAGCCGGCAAGAAGGCGAATAGTGGTTTCCATTCCCCGTCCGAAATGGTCGTCCACGAATTCAGCCAGCTCGGAAAGCGGAAAGAGGTAGGCCGGATCCGTGACCATGTTCCAACTGAAAGTCTGACCCTGCAGGTCTACTGCGTCGATCAGCAGCCGCTCGAGGGCCTCGTTTGACAGGCTCGACCGATCCAAGGCGCTCCAACGGGCGAGGGTCTCCTCGGTCGCGGGACCGATCTCGGTATTCCATTGCACAAGAAGGGTTTGGTCGATCCGACTCTCGACTGCTACCCGGGCCGCCTTCCGACGCTGTCGGAGTAGCGGCACGACGCTGAAGAGGACCTTCATGATCGGCTTCGGGGGGAACGGTGCCCCGGGCTTGCCCGCCGGAGGCACCACCTGGATGTAGACGTAGCCGTTGATCGTGGTCATCGAGAGCTGTTTGATCGGCGCTCCATACGTCTCGGCGAGGCGGCGACTCGCCTGTGCAAACATGCCGGGCAAAATCGATGACGTAAGCGGCGACATTGGAAGGCGGTTGTGCGTTGAGTCCCACTCCCAAGGCCCAGGTGGCGGCCTGTCATCCATCGGGATCGGCTCGACGTCGTCGACCGTCGTGATCGGGCGAGCTTGGAGGAGAACGACATCGCCGTCGGCGATCGCCCACTCGATGTCCTGGTGCTCACCTGTTGCTTCCCGGCACCGCTTCGCGAGGTCGGCAACCGCCTTCGCATCGTCCGTCGTGAGTACACCGAGGTCGTTCTCCCTGGTGACGTCCGCCCCGATCCGCCACCGCTCGCCGATGGATTCGCCGGCGGCGAGCTGGTCCCCGAGGCCCTGAACGGCCTCCACGATGACGATGTCTGAACCGGTCACGGGATCCCGTGTGAACGCTATTCCTGCCGAGTCCGCCGCGACCATCGGCATGACGAGCACCGCCATGGCCGTCGAGTGAGAACCCGAGTAGGAGGCCACACGCGCCGCCGAGGCCGACGCACGAACCTTGCGTACCGCGAGAGCCACGGCCGCGGGGTCCGCAGCGACACCGAGGACGGTGTCGTACTGTCCCGCATAGGAAGCGTCTGCGAGATCCTCAGCAACCCCCGACGAGCGCACGGCGAGGCTCCGTCCCGACATCACCGTCGCAACCTCGGTCGCAAGCTCATCGATGGCCTGATCCGTGGCCTCGGCCGGTATCACCAGCGCATCGGGAACCGGAAGGCCGACGCGGGCGAGATGAGCCAGCCCTTCGGCTTTGCCGCCGATGGTCATACCCGGCAGGATCCCGGCTCGGAGGTCGACAAGGAGCGACATCGATCCGGTGTCGCTCATGAACTCCTGCCTCCCTCGGCGGCGGCATCGTCCCGATGGCGAATGTCGGCGACCAGTGCGTCGACGGCTCGCCGGACGCCATCGGCCACCTGCTGGGTTTCCAGATCGAACCGCTGTCCGATCAGGATTGCGTTGACAGCTCCCAGGACATGTCTGAGCACTGCGAAGTCCTCCCTCGCCGTCTCGACGTCGAGGGAGGGGAACTCTTCGCGGAATAGTCCCCAG
>CBFDAN010000296.1:0-2941 GCA_965602815.1 uncultured bacterium | reverse complement strand
CCCGCCCATATCGGCACATATGCGTGCCTGGGCCAGCCATACATATTGCCGGATATGCGTGGCTCAGCGATACAAACGGCTACTTCAAACGAACCAGAGTGAGGTCACCATCGGCAGCCCGTTTTGCGCACTGGTCGTCACTTTGGACCAGCAGTACACGCTCCTCGCCATTCGCTCCATCGTCTAGCGACTCAATCGTGTACGTGGCTGTCTCGCCGTCGGCACACACTGCACTTTCCCCGTTAGATGATTGGCGGAGCACAGCGCCGTCGACGGTGTAGTCGCCCTGGTCCACGACAGCGTTCTCAAATGCCTCCGAAAGCGCAATGCGGTATGAGGCGTCAGCATTGAACTCCCGAAAGTCCAGTCCGCCAACTCGCCAGGTACCGGTCATGTCCACAGAAGGGGTCTCACTGCTGTCGCTGCTGCAGCCGGCGAATGTCAGAGCGCACAGGGTCGCAGCCATTACAAGTGTTTTCCGCATCGTTCGATTCCGTGGCCTCATTGAGCCCTCCCCAGGCATTGACGTACCCGTCCGACCCTACGCCGCCCACGACCGCCCGTGTCGGACTTCTCCTCGCACGCATCGACCACAACATCGAGCTTGATGTGCACACGCCGGTCAATCCAACGCATACCAACCAGATGACTCGTCGAGGCGTCCGCACGTAGCCGAACTCGGTTGCAGTCCGTCAGGGCGGACACCCTTCCTCACGCAACCTAGACCAATCGACACGAGCAATCCCACCCACACATGACGGCACATATGCGTGCCTGATCCAGCCGTGCATAGTGCCGATATGGGTGGGTCCGGTATGTGGTGTCGGTCGGAGGTTGACGAAAAGTCTGTCGTAAACCCGTCCGAGTTCATGCACTATGTGGTTGAGGGGGCATTCAGCTTCCCGGAGGTGAGGGCGGGACACCAGGAAGGTGTTCTGATGCGCCGCATGCCACTCCTTCTCACGATCGTCGTATTGGTCGCGATACTCGCCACCGGATGTTCATCCAGCGACTCGGCTGGTGAGGTCCCAGACGATGTCGCGGCCCTAATTGATGACTGGGGAAATGCAGTCGATAGTGACGATGGTTCCGTAACCGCGTTGTACCGAACAGGCGTGGGCTACCACCTCTACAACACCGAGGTGATCCCCTATGACGATCTTGCTTCCCACCTGGAGGGCGGAACGGTACCGGGAGAGTGGCTCACCGATCCCCTCCTCCTCATCGACAAGGACGACAATCGATATGTTGTGGCACGCGGAGCGCGAGCCAATGGTCAACACGACGGATCTTTGACGTTCCTGATCTCAAGATCATCGGACGACGAACTCGAGATCGTCAAGTCAGCATGGTTCTACGCCGGCTTGTGACGCGCGTGCCTGGGAGATTCGTCCTCATCAGATACCGGTCACCGCCACACCTGTCCTAGGTCCGCCCTTGCGCGCTGTACCCCCGACCATATCGGCACCTATGGGCGGCTGTGTTCTTGGTGTGGTTGGTAGGTTGTGGTGGTGCGGATGTCTGTTGACGATTTGGCGAGGGCTACGCCGGCGAGTCGGGATCGGTATGTCGATTTCATTCGGGCGTTCAGCATCCTCGTCGTGGTGGCGGGTCATTGGACGATCGCCTTGATCTTCTGGGAGGACGGCCAGATATTCGTCCACAATGTTGTCGGTCACCAATCGGGACTGTGGCTGGCGACCTGGGCACTCCAAGTGATGCCGCTGTTCTTCTTCGTTGGCGGGTTCTCCAACGCCCGAGGCTGGGACTCGCTGCAAGCTCGGGGTGGCACGTACGGGGAGTTCATGCGGCGACGTATGGTGCGTCTGGCGAAACCGTCGGCTGTGTTCGTCGCTGCCTGGATCGTCACCGAGGCCGGTCTGCATGTCTTCGATGTGGGGGCTGCGGGGGTGTTTCGGGGGACGTTCCTGCCGTTTGGACCGTTGTGGTTCCTCGTTGTCTACGCGGTGGTGATTGCACTCACCCCCGTCACTGTGGCGCTCCATCAGCGGTGGCGGTTCGCTGTCGTTGTGGCGCTCTTCGGGTCGATCGCCATCGTTGAGGTACTCAGGTTTGGGTTCGGTGTCGGATGGGTCGGGTGGTTGAACCTGTTGACGGTGTGGGTCCTGATCCACCAGATCGGCTACTTCTACGCCGATGGCTCGCTCGTCCGTTCCGGGCCGTCCCTGTGGTGGTCGATGGTCGCGGCTGGCTTGGTGGGACTCGTTGTGTTGACGAACCTCGACGTCGTCACTGGCGAGTTGTGGTATCCGAGGTCGATGGTCGGTGTCGATATCGAACCGGTGTCCAACATGTCGCCTCCGTCGCTCGCAATCGCCGCGCTTGCGTGTTGGCAGATCGGTGCAGCGATGCTGCTCCGACGCACAGTCACCGTCTGGTTGCAGCGGCCTGTGGCGTGGGCTGCCGTCGTGCGTGTCAACACGGTGATCATGACGCTGTTCCTATGGCACCTCACGGCGTTCGTGATCGCGATCGTTGTGCTGTATCCCCTCGGATTCGGGGAGCCGATCGAACCGACCCAACGTTGGTGGACAGAACGGATCATCTGGATCGTCGCACCCTCGGCAATCCTGTCTGTCTTCCTGATCGTCTTCGGTCGATTCGAGCAACCGACACCAACCCGAACCCGCCCATAGCGGCACATACGGGCGTGCCAGAACCGGGTAGCGATTGAGGGAGCCGGTTGATGGGCGGTTGGCCTTCCGTCACTGCTGCTCCTCGGTGTATGGTCGATTGTGGAGTCTTTGCCTTTGGTTAGTCGATGCAGCGTCGGCGATACGTGCCCTAGCTGGGATGGGAGAGTTGCGTGAGAAAGACCGTGCTCCAAATGTGGGTCGAGGCGAATGAACAGGTCGAGATTGTCAACCCGGCATTGCTCGCCGAGGAGTTGGAATCGGGCGGTGTTCTGCTTCTCGACGTT
>CBFDAN010000295.1:0-2942 GCA_965602815.1 uncultured bacterium | reverse complement strand
CTTGAAGTGTACCCCGGCCGGTTTGGTAGCCAAGGGCCGCGATCGATCGACAATCAGCCGTTGAGTTCGAGCCGGGCGGTTGGTGTCACAAACGCAAGATCACCTGCAAGCGCCTCGAGGGCATACCGGTAGGAACCGTCCGGGCGATACGTCGGACAGGGGTCCTCCACACAGGGCACCATCGTCAGTGCATCGACGAATCCGCCGTCTGCGGTGAAGAAGACGATGTCGAGCGGGATGAGCGTGTTCTACATCCAGAATCCGCCTTCGCTGTCGGCCTGGAAGACGAACAGCATCCCGTCGAGCCCACCGAGATCCGTGACGCCCATCAATCCTTGCGAACGCTGATTCGGGGTCTCGGCAACGGCGACGATCAACTCTCGACCGTCGACGGTGATGGTTGAAGTCTCGAATCCGTCGAGTCCGGCCGGTTCATCGGACCCGCACCCGGCGAACAGGACTGCAACGACCAGTAGCACAAGTGCTCGGATCAACATGGCTCGAACGCTACCGCTATCGGTGCTCAGAACTCGACGATCGTCTCGCTCTCGGAGAGACCTCGCAGGATTTCGAACGACTCATCCGGCATGTGATAGGTCTCATCGGCCGACGGGAAGACACCCGTCTCGACGTCGTCGAAGAACCGCTCGAGCGCCTCAACGGCATCGTCGGCGAGATTCGCATACGGCCGTACGAACTTCGGGAGGTACTCCCCGCCACCCAATCCGAGCACGTCGTGGATCACGAGGACCTGACCGTCACATCCCGCGCCGGCACCGATTCCGATTGTCGGAACGGGCACTTCCGCCGTGATGATCTGAGCCACCCGATCGGGCACACCCTCAAGGACGATCGAGAACACGCCGGCGTCGACGAGTGCGATAGCATCGCTGATCATCTCGTACGCCGCCTGGGCTTCTTTGCCCTGGACGCGATACCCACCCATGGCTTTGACCGACTGGGGCGTCAGTCCGAGGTGTCCCATCACCGGGATCTCCGCGTCGACGACCGCGTCGATCATCTCGACGCGCTTGCGCCCGCCTTCGAGTTTCACGGCCGAAGCGCCACCGTCACGGACAAGTCGGGCAGCGTTGAGAACGGTGTCTTCCGGTGAGACGTGGTAGCTCATCCATGGCATGTCACCGACGATGAGCGCCCTCGGTTCGGCCCGAGCCACCGCAGCGCTGTGATGGACCATCATGTCGACGTCCACGGAAAGGGTGTCATCGTGGCCGAGGACGACGTTCGCCACCGAATCCCCGACGAGGATGATGTCCGCCCCCGCGCGATCGGCAATCCTGGCGGTGGGGTAGTCGTAGGCAGTGGTCATCCGAATCTTCGCTCCGCCCTTGCGGGCGCGAATCATGGGTGCGGTGACGGTGGTCATCAGTTGCTCCTCTCTCCCCACCCGGCGGGTTGGGGGACGCATCGCAGCATCAGATCGGCGGTCCTTGTGGCCTCGGCCGCCTCGAGAGGTCGCCCGTGCACGACTGCCATACCTGAACGCTAGCGCCTGGATTCTTGTTCCGGGCATCGCGTCGCCTCGGCCCCCGCGGAAGACTGATGAGGTACCGTTCCGTCATGGCGCGCAAAGACATCTCCATGACGGCTGAGGAGGTCACCGCCTTCCTCAACGAGACTTCGATTCTTCAGGTCGCGACGATCGGCAAGGACGGATCACCCCACCTAGCCCCGATGTGGTTCGTGATGGAGGGCGACACAGTCGTCTTCCGATCTTTCACCCGATCGCAGAAGATCGTGAACCTGCAGAGGGATCCTCGCCTGACGGTGCTCGCGGAAGACGGCGATGTCTACGCCGAACTTCGTGGTGTGATGATCAAAGGTGAGGCACGCCTCATCGAAGACCCCTCCTACGTCCTGGCTGTCTACGGCCGTCTCGCCGGAAGATACGCTCTCGTAGGCGACGCCCCGACCGAACTGACCGACGCGGAGCTCGAGGCCACCTTCGGAAGGGCCGCGGCCAAGAACACCGCCGTGGTCGTGGAACCGATCAAGGTTGCATCGTGGGACCACCGGAAGATCGGCGGCGGGTATTGAGCGCTGCGCGCCGTGGCCCGCAGCCCATGCCCAGTGGTTCGTACCCGAGAATGGCGGCATGCCGCAGGGCAACTCCGCAGCGTTGAGCGGCTGAAGACCTCGATTAGGTTCGGAGGCGTTCAATCAGGTCGGGGGTTGCGTACCGCATTCGCCGGGGCGAGCGCGGCCGACGACCGTGAGGATGTCGTGTGGCCGAAGTCGCTCAATCAGTAATCGTGACACGAGGTGGCGGTTGTCCGGCGTGGGGACCGCAAGCAGATACCGAAAGAGCGCTGGATGATGTGTCTGCGACCTACTCGGCGCAGAGTTCGAGGACGGCGTCGCCGTAGGCCTCGAGCTTCGCCGGACCGATACCGGGGATCGACGCCAGTTCGGTCTCCGTTTGCGGCCTGATTCCAGCAATCGTGTCGATCGTCGCGTCGTGGAGGACCACGTAGGCCGGGACCTTCCTCGTCCGAGCCGTCTCGAGACGCCACGCCTTGAGCCGCTCGACGAGTCCGGCATCCGGGGTGACGGCGTCGGCAGACGGTGTCAGCGGCCCCGTTCTTTCGTCAGCGGTCACGTCATCGCCCCACCTGGCACGGAACTGACCGCCACCGTCGACACCGACCCACAGGCCGTCGGAATCGAACTCGATGACGGTGCCGCGGATTCCCCCCTGGAGCGCCACCGCGTCCCCCAACGCCACCGTGACACCCTGAGTCGTCCGAAGCCGCTTCTTGCGTTGCGCCGGTGGCTCAGGCCCAACTGCATGGGACGCCGCGCCGGTGAGTTCGTCGAGGAAGCGTGACGGGCTGTCGGCATCGGCGAGCACGGTCACTCGCTCGACGCCACGGGTGATCGCAACGTGGAAGATGCGACGTTCTTCCTCGATGTCGGTGGCG
>CBFDAN010000294.1:0-2950 GCA_965602815.1 uncultured bacterium | reverse complement strand
GGCCCACGGAACCTTCGCCTCACTCAGACGTTCGAAGATCGGCCGGGGTGTGCGACCACCCGAGAATGCGACTGAGGTGTGGGCGTGCAGCGCAAGCCGAGCATTGAGCTCCCGGGCAATCACGTCGGCGGCAACCGTGACCAAGTCGGAGCCGGCTCTCAGTACGTGGATCATGATCTCCGTGGTCTTCGTTTCGACGGTACGGTGGTGGAATCTCCCATACACATCAGGGTACCGAAACGGCGGCCGACACACCGGATCGGGGGATGATTGCGAGGCGTGGCGTGCTCAAGACCCAGAGAACCGACCGACGGAGGTGACGATGAACGACGACATCCGGCATCTCTTCGTGATCTTCGGCGGCACCGGTGATCTTGCTCGACGGAAGCTGATCCCGTCGATCTATGCCTTGATCACGGAGACCGAGATCGGCGACAGCTGCGTGATCCTCGGCGTTGGTTCGCGTGACATGGACGACGACGATTACCGGGCGTGGACCCGTGACGCGTTGCATGACGCTGGCCTCTCGGACGCCGACCTTGCACTGCGGCCGAACGAGAACGTACATTTCGAGCACCTCGACCGGAACGCAGATTCGCTCGACGAGCTTGCTACGCGCATCGAGGCGATCGAGTCCGAGCACGACCTCCCCGGCAATCGCGTCTTCTACCTAGCTGTTCCCCCATCCGTATTCCCGAATACGATCGACCGCCTTGGCCAAGCGGGTCTCAGTGAGAGTCCGGGGTGGACTCGTCTGGTGATCGAGAAGCCGTTCGGTACCGACTTGTCGTCCGCTCATGAATTGAACGAACTGGTCCATCGCTGGTTCTCCGAGCCCCAGGTCTATCGGATCGATCACTACCTCGGGAAGGAGACGGTGCAGAACGTCCTCACGTTCCGATTCTCCAACCCGATGTTCGAGCACCTCTGGAATCGCGACCGAGTGGAATCGGTCGAGATCACCGTCGCTGAGGATCTCGGGATTGGCGGTAGGGCCGGCTACTACGAGACGGCCGGAGCCCTGCGGGACATGGTCCAAAACCACCTCACGCAAGTGTTGACGCTTGTGGCAATGGAACCGCCGGTCTCTTTCGACGCCGAGCAGATCCGCAACGAGAAGGTGAAGGTCATCGGGGCGATCGCGCCGATCACGGCCGAGAACGTGGTCTTCGGCCAATACGACTCCGGATTCATCGCTGGCGAGGCGGTACCGGGGTATCAGGACGAAGAGGGTGTTGATTCTGCATCACGCACGCCGACCTTTGTCGGCCTGCGTCTGCAGATCGACACCTGGCGCTGGCAGGGAGTCCCGTTCTACCTGCGGACCGGGAAACGTTTGCCCACTCGGCTGACGCAGATCGCCGTGACGTTCCTGCCGCCACCGCTGTGCATCTTCCACGGCGCTCGCGACGGATGTGACATGGCTCCAAATGTGCTGCTGATCACGCTCCAGCCGGACGAGGGATTCACCTTGTGGTTCAGCGTGAAGGCCCCGGGCGAACCATTGACGATCGAATCTCAGGCGCTGCGCTTCAGCCACGACGACGTGTACGGGCCACTTCCGGATGCATATCGCGCACTGATCCAGGATGTCATCGAGGGAGACCAGACTTTGTTCGTTCGCTCCGATGAAGCGGAGGCATCCTGGCGTCTCTACGACTCCCTGCTCGCCGGTGACCACGAGCTCTATCCTTACGCTGCCGGCACCTGGGGCCCCGCCGTTCGTGACGGATCCCTCGCCCTTGGCGGCAGGGCTTGGACCGGCGACGACCCCGCCCCATAGGGACGGACCGATCCAGACCCCCGACCGCATTCCTCCCCCTCAGATTCCTCCCCCGTCCTATTCCTCCCCCTGAGGGGGAGGTGTCGTCGGCGAAGCCGATGACGGAGGGGGTCAAGCGCCAGGCACGCCCGCACCGAGTTCCAATTCGGAGCCGGCAGATCGCGGGTGAGGGGCCGCCGGTCGGCAGCCCCTCACATACTCCATATTTGGCGTCGTCTACCCGGCGTCGGCGATCTCGCGTATCCGGATCGACTGGAAACGGACCACGTAGATGATCGTGGCTAGGCCGAGTGCGATTGAGAACAGGTAGAGCTGGACGGCGAAGCGGCGTGCCGCTTCGAGCCAGAGGTCCCATTGTTCGGCGTCGACGAGTGACAGCGTCTCAGCGTTGATCTGGACACCGACGATGACGTGTCCGATGACTGCAGCCATCAGGATCATCATCGCCATCGCCATCAAGGCGATGAACGCCCTTCCGGTTGCCGGCATCTTGAGGGTCTTGACGTCACTACCGGCGGTCTCCTGTGTTTGCCCTCCGCCGACTCGGAACTCGCCGAGGATCCGGGCGATGGCGAAGGCGATGCCGGTGAACACCATGGTGAACCCAAAGAACATCGCGGCGATGCCGTAGTTGTTGAGCGAAGCAGCCAGGACGGCGTCTCCGTCGGCTATGGCGTTTGCCTTGGCGATTGCGAGGATCATCCCAAGGGCGAAACCCACGAGGGACATCGCGAACGCCGGGGCCCACAGGGTGCGTCCCGCCCGTTGGGGGACGTTGACGTCGAGCGCCCTCTCCGACGTTTGTGTGTTGAACGAATGTGTTGCGGTGGTCATGGAAACCTCTTCCTATTTGCCCGTGGCGACGATGTCACCAATGCGGGAGAACTGGAACCCAAGTGCCTTGGCGATCGTCGCCAACGCCAGGATGATCCCAGCGAGCAGCAGGCCAAGGCCGAGCCATGACGACCACAGGGTGTATCGGGCGACGTCGTCGAACGTGGTGATGTAGACGTAGAGACCGAACTGGACGATCTCGATCATCAAACCCGTCACCATCAGGACAACGAATGCCTTTGCGGTGTTGGGCATCTTGAGTGTCGTAACCGGAAGGCCGAGCGCTTCTTGGACCTCGCCGCCTCCCTCACGCAGACCCGACAGGATCGAAGC
>CBFDAN010000293.1:0-2958 GCA_965602815.1 uncultured bacterium | reverse complement strand
GGAACTGAGACGGCCCACGTGCGAACGGCAGGCCGCGACCTCGTATCCGACCGCGACGTGACGGGCACGATGAGCCTCAGGGCCGGCACGGCTGCCGTCGTGCGAGAGGAGAGCACCTGACATGCTCGCGGAACAACGCCAAGCAGCCATCCTCGAGCTTGTAGGCCGAGACGGCGCTGTTCGTGTGTCCGACCTCGTCCGGGATCTCGACGTATCGGACATGACCATCCGCCGAGACCTGGGCGTGCTCGCAGACGCGGGCCTTGTTCAGAAGGTCCACGGTGGTGCAACACGCGTGGCAGACAGCCCGTCGTACGAACCGAGATTTGCTGCGAAGATCGCACTCCAGCAAACGGAGAAGCGGGCGATAGCTGCCGCGGCCGCCGGGTTGATTGAACCTGGATCGGCCATCGCGATGAGCGCCGGAACGACCACCCACGCTCTCGCACACGAACTCGTCGACGTGCCGGGAATCACCGTCGTCACCAATTCGATCCACATCGCAGACGTGCTCTATACCAACGGTCGCACTGATCAGATTGTGCTGCTCACCGGCGGCGTTCGGACGCCGTCAGACGCCCTGGTGGGACCCGTCGCCATCAACGCGCTCGCGAGCATTCATGTCGACCTGGTCTTCATGGGTGTGCACGGCATGAGCCCCGAGACCGGGTTCACCACGCCAAACCTGCTCGAAGCAGAGACCGATAGAGCGCTCATCGACGCAGGTCGCAGGCTGGCCGTCCTCACCGATCACTCGAAGTGGGGCGTCGTCGGAATCAGCTCGATCGCAAGCCTCAGCCAGGCCGACATCCTCATCACCAACGACGGCCTCGACCCCGAAGCGCTCGAAGCGCTCGAGGCAGCTGTCGGCGAACTCATCATCGCCCACCCCACAACGGAAGGCAGGACCGTCGGATGAAGAAGACCGTTGCAACCATGGCCGACGGACGTGAACTCATCTACTACGACGAGGACGAGACTGCGGTTCGCGACTACCCCGATTTGCGGGACCTGCCGGAGACATCAACCTCGTCGGAGCTGCGCTACGACGTCATCCGCGACGAGTGGGTGGCGGTTGCGTCCCATCGGCAGGGCCGGACCTTCATGCCGCCTACTGCAGAGTGCCCCCTGTGCCCGACCGACGCCGACAACCAATCGGAGATCCCGAGCCCCGACTATGAGATCGTCGTCTTCGAGAATCGTTTCCCGAGCCTGGCGGGTGATGTCGACGAGGTTGATCCGTACGTCGAGCCGGGATCCGATCTCTTCGTTCGACGCCCCGGCATCGGCCGGTGTGAGGTGGTGTGCTTCACTAGCGACCACAACACGTCGTTCTCCCAGCTCTCCCCCGAGCGCGTGAGGATGGTCCTCGATGTCTGGACCGATAGAACCGCTGTGCTCAGCGAGATGCCCGAAGTCGAGCAGGTCTTCCCCTTCGAGAACCGCGGCGAGGAAATCGGCGTCACGCTGACGCACCCGCACGGCCAGATCTACGCCTATCCCTTCGTCACGCCGCGCACGGCACGAATGCTCGACAACGCGCGGCGCTACCAAGAGGAGAAGGGCACCAGCGTCTTCGATGACGTACTCGCGCTCGAGAGGAGCTCAGGACGCCGCATCATCGCCGAAGGTGAGCACTGGAGCGCGTTCGTGCCGGCGGCGGCCCGCTGGCCGATCGAAGTCCACATCTACCCTCATCGGCGGGTGCCGGATCTTACGGCGCTGAACGAGGCCGAGCGAGATGAATTCCCGCTGATCTACCTCGACGTGCTGAAACGTCTCGACGGCCTCTACGACCAGCCGCTTCCGTACATCGCAGCCTGGCACCAGGCCCCGGTTCGCCAAGACCGCGATCTCGCAGCTCTGCACCTCGAAGTGTTCTCAGTCCGACGGTCCGCCGACAAACTCAAGTACCTCGCCGGGTCCGAGTCGGGGATGGACGTGTTCATCAACGACATCACCCCCGCCCTTCAGGCCGATCTACTGCGAGCGGTCGATGTCTGACGACTCATCAGCGGAGGCCCGTGCCCGGACGGCCTTCGTCGAACATTTCGGCGATCCGCCATCGTTCGTGGTCCGGTCCCCCGGTCGGGTGAACCTGATCGGCGACCACACCGACTACTCGGAGGGATTCGTCCTGCCGATTGCCATCGACCGCGGTTTGTGGCTCGCCATGCGGCCTCGGACAGACCGAAGGGTCCGGATCTGGGCTGAACTGGGTGCCGAGTGGGCGGAGATCGATCTCGATCGGCTGGAACAACACCACGGATGGACGGCGTACGTTGAAGGTATCGCCCATGAACTGACGGTGGAGGGCGTTGAGCTTGTTGGTTTCGATGGAGTGCTCACCTCCGATCTCCCAGTCGGCGCCGGACTCTCGTCGTCCGCCGCGCTCGAGTTGGCGGTCGCCAGAGCCTTCTCCGTGTCGAGCGAATTCGCCTGGGATCCGCAGCGGGCCGCGATCATGGGCTGGCATGTCGAGAACGAGTGGCTCGGCCTCAGCAGCGGAATCATGGACCAACTGGTGTGCGGCTCGGGTCGCGAGAACCATGCCCTGCTGATCGATTGCCGCACCCTCACCACGCGACCCGTCGCCATCCCGGTCGGCACCGACGTCGTCATCCTCGACACCGGGACGAGAAGGAGGCTGACCGAAAGCCGCTACAACGAACGCCGCCGTGAATGTGAGGCGGCATCGGCGGCGTACGGGAAGGACTTCCTTCGCGATCTCTCGCTCGACACGCTCACCAGCGATCCGCTCGCGGATTGGACGCTCTATCGAAGAGCACACCACGTCGTCTCGGAGAATCAGCGCACGATCGACGCCGCCGACGCACTGGCGAGGGATGATGCGGCCCTGGTCGGCAGCCTCATGGTCGCATCACACGAGAGCTTGCGCGATGACTTCGAGGTATCGGGCCCGGAACTCGACGCCATGGTGGTAGCTGCCCTCGCCGC
>CBFDAN010000292.1:0-2976 GCA_965602815.1 uncultured bacterium | reverse complement strand
CGAGATGATCGCAATCGAGTTGTTGATGACCGTCGAGGTCGGATTCGTTGTCGGCGAGATCGAACCGATCACACCGTACGGGGCGAACTCGGTAACCATCATCCCCGAGTCCCCGGTCACGGCTTGCGGGTCGAGATCCTCGGGTCCCGGTGTGCGGATCGTGACAAGTCGATTCTTGAGAACCTTGTCTTCTGCGCGTCCGAGCCCGGTCTCTTCACGAGCGAGATAGGCAAGTCGCTCCCCGTCCGCAAGCATCGCCGAACGCATCGCGTCGACGATCACTCTGCGCTTCTCGAGCCCCATGTCGCGATAGGTGAAGAACGCCCGGCGCGCGGCAGAGATCGCCTCATCGATACTCGAGTAGATGCCGTCACCGAGCTTCGACGACAATGCAGCACTTTCGGCGGCGGCGCGAAGCGCCGGTCCCGTTCGAGTGCGGCCTTCAACGGCGTCCACACGGCCCCGAACGCGGTCGATGATCTCGGCGATCTCCTGCTCGTTCAGCACCTGAGGCTCACTTCACGAACACCGTCTCGCCGTCGACCTCCCACGTGTCGACGATCACCATGATCACGGCGTCGCAGGGTCTGTCCTTCGTGCGTTCAGTCTGACGGGCCGAGCTTCCGGAGGCGTACATGACAACCTCCCCGACTCCTGCGCCCACAGCGTCGACGGCAACGACGTATGAGTCCGTGTCGCTGTTGTCGGCGTTGATCTGTCGAACGACGAGGAACGTCATCCCCTCCATGAGGGGCTCTTTGCGACTCGACACGAGCGTGCCGGTGACCCTCCCGAGCTGCATCTATCCCACCTCCTGGGTATGCGAAGCAGTCGGGCTCAACCGAGTTCTTCTGCCGCCTGATCCGCACGTCCGAGCGGCAGCACGAGATCGATGTTGAGGTGGGGACGGGCGATCACGTGCGTCGAGATGACCTCGCCGACCTTCTCCGCGCCGCGTATGCCTGCATCAACCGCAGCCTTCACCGCAGCCACGTCACCACGGACAATGGCAGTCACATAGCCGCCGCCGGTCTCCTCGTACGACACGAGTTCGACTTTCGCCGCCTTCACCATCGCATCGGCCGATTCCACCATCGCCGCAAAGCTCCGGCACTCGATCATCCCAAGCGCTTCAGCCATAAGGTTGTCTCCCTTTGTGGTTCGTCTCTGACTCTAGGCAACTACCGGCGGCCGGGTGAGCAGTGGATTCTCCACTCGTCGGCCGTTTTCGCCACTTGCTACTTGCCACTTGTTACTCAGCGTCACACGACCCGCCCGTCGAGGCCTTCGAGGGCGGCAACGGCGGCTCTCCAGCCAACATCGATATCCCGCTCCTCGCCGCCGAGGTAGATGTGGCCCATAGAGCCATGGGAGCGAACCTCGAGGACGTTGATCTCCGCAGCCTTCTCAGCCTCGTTCGCCGCCAGTGAGGCATACGCGGCCGGTTCACACTCCAGGACGTAGAGCGTCTGCCCCGGGATTATCAGCTGCCCGTGGCGGGTTCGGTTGATCAGCTGCGCGTGGTGGTCGTCGATCCGGCGGATGATCTGAGATGAGAGGATCTTCGGCTTGATGCGATCGGTCTCCACATGATCCACCGATTCGAGGATCGCCTCGCCGGCCGCCCTCGTCTCAGCCTGGTCAGGCGAGTGAACCTCGAGCAGGCCGTAGTAGCGCTCGATGATCTGCATCCCCGGCTTGACGGTGGTCGCCTTCAGAGCGACGTCGGTAAGTCGGTTGATCTCAATACCCGGAGCCACCTCCACAAAAAGGGAGGCGTCGCCCGCGAGCGGGAGGAACCCCTGGGCCACGGTGCCGAGAAACGCGGCGTACTGCGGCTGCAGCGAGTCCAGGAAGGCGTACGACCGAACCTCAATACCCTTTGCCACCGGCGTCTCCTTCCGATCCTCCAACGATCTGTACCCCAGCCGATGCCCCAATTCTGGTCGCACCGGCCGCGATCATGTCCTCCGCCTCCTCAGCTGTGTGGACACCTCCGGAGGCTTTGATCCCCATCTCGGGTCCGACGGTCTCCCGCATCAGCGCGACGTCATAGACCGTCGCTCCCCCGCCGCCGAAACCGGTAGACGTCTTCACGTAGTCGGCCTTCGCCTGCTTCGCGAGAGCGGAGGCGATCACCTTTTCTTCGTCGGTGAGCTTCGACGTCTCGAGGATCACCTTGACGATCGCGCCGGCCTCGTGCGCCGAGTCGACCACCTTTTCGATGTCGGTACGGACCAGTTCGAGATCGCCCGACTTGAGGGCTCCGACATTGAGAACCATGTCGACTTCACGGGCGCCGTCGCGCAGTGCCCGCCGAGCTTCCATGGCCTTGATCTCCGGCGTCGACGCGCCGAGGGGGAATCCGATCACCGAGCAGGTCACGACGTCGGAGCCCCGGAGACGATCTGCGGCACGTTTGATCCATGTGGGATTCACGCACACCGAAGCGAAGCCGAACTCCATCGCCTCGTCGCACAGCACATCGATCTCGTCAGCGGTGGCTTCCGGCTTCAGGAGGGTGTGATCAATGTATCTCGCAACGTCGATCGGAACGTCCGCCGCGGTTCCGTGGAACGCAACGCGGTCTGCGCCGTTCGCGACGACCTGGCGCACCGCTTCGGGGTTCTTGCAGATGTCGGATCGCTCTGAAAGAGCGGTCAGGACCTCTTTGGTTATGAGTTCGACCAGAATCTCGCGGTCGAGGATGTCGCTGGTCACGTGGACCCTCCGGCGTATCGATGTTCAATGGCTGTGATCTTGGCAACCCGGTCGGCGTGACGGCCTTCACCCCATGGTGTCGCCAGCCACTCCTCGACGATCTGCAACGCGAGGTTCGGCCCGATGAGGCCGGCGCCGAGTGTGAGCACGTTGGCGTGGTTGTGCTCGCGGCTGTTCCTGGCGCTCGAGAGGTCGTAGCAAAGTGCGGCCCTGACCCCCGGAACCTTGTTCGCGGCTATCGCGGAGCCGATGCCT
>CBFDAN010000291.1:0-2984 GCA_965602815.1 uncultured bacterium | reverse complement strand
TTCGGACTTCGGATTTCGGACTTAACCACGCACTACTTTTTTGATAGCGCTGCAAAAACACTCAGCATTGCCATATTAAACACCAACGTCCCGCTAATCCCCAGTACTGGTAAAAGAAAAATACCTAGAACAAGCGCGCCTATTGCTCGAAGAAGCCCTCGTCGGTCAGCTCTCCGGTCGTGATCGTTCGCTGCACCTCGAAGACAATCCCGCTGTGGTGCTCGTCGTTGGCGTGAACGGCACGGGGAAGACCACGTCCATCGCCAAGATCGCGGGCCTCCTGGGTGAGAACGACCAGACCGCCGTGCTGGGCGCTGCCGACACCTTCCGAGCCGCCGCAGACGAGCAGCTTCGCACGTGGGCCGGACGGGTCGGTGTGGAAGTGGTCTCCGGTGCTCCGGGATCCGATCCGGCTTCGGTGGCGTACGACGCCTACGAATCGGCCAAAGCGTCGGGCGCCGACGTTGTGCTCGTCGACACCGCGGGCCGGCTCCATTCCAAGTCCAACCTCATGGATGAACTCGGCAAGGTTGCCCGGGTGCTTCGGCGCGAGGCCGGGGAGATCGGTGAAGTCCTCCTCGTCCTGGACGGCACCACCGGTCAGAACGGGATCGGTCAGGCGCGCAGTTTCGCGGATGCCGTCGGGGTGACCGGGATTGTCCTCACAAAGCTCGATGGGACCGCCCGAGGCGGGATCGCTATCGCGGTCGAGCAAGAGCTCGATATCCCCGTGAAGTACATCGGTGTCGGCGAAGGAGTCCGCGATCTCGTACCATTCGAACCGAAAGCGTTCGTCGAAGCCCTCCTGGAGCCATGACAGAAGAACAGCGCCTCATCGCAGAAGCCCGCACCACGGCAGAGCAGGCATACTCGCCGTACAGCAACTATCGCGTCGGAGCGGTGGTGGTGACATCCGACGGCACCGAATATCGAGGCTGCAATGTGGAGAACGCCGCCTTCGGAGCTTCGATCTGCGCCGAGGCGAATGCCATTACCAACGCAGCAGCTCAGGGCGTCCGAGCCATCGACACCGTCGCCGTCACCTGCCTCGACGGCGAGGCCTGCTCACCCTGCGGGAACTGCCGCCAAATCATGCGAGAGTTCCGAGTCCGGCGTGTGATCCTGACGGACAAAGCCGGAGATCCAGTCGAGTACGCGTTGGAAGAGTTGCTCCCCCGGTCGTTCGGCCCCGAAGATCTTGAGTAGCGAGAAGCGAGACGCTAGATCCGAGACTCTCCTGTCTGGCGTCTCGGATCTACCATCTCCCTACCTCTCTCCCAATGCCTCGGTGAGCTTCGGGAGCACCTGATGCAGATCGCCCACAATCCCGAGGTCGGCTACGGCGAAGATCGGGGCTTCGGCATCTTTGTTGACTGCGATGATCGTTCCGGAGTCCTTCATCCCGACCAGGTGTTGCATAGCTCCTGAGACGCCGGCAGCGATGTAGACGTTGGGTTTGACGGTCTTCCCCGTCTGTCCGACCTGAAGCCTCGCAGGGACCCAACCTGCATCGATGACGGCACGCGTCGCGCCGATCGCAGCTCCGAGTTGCGACGCGAGGCTTTCGACCACGCTCCATTTCTCGACACTTCCGACACCACGCCCGCCTGCCACCACGACGGCTGCGGCCTCCAGGTCTGGGCCCTCGCTCTCCTCGACGTGTGATTCGACGATGACGGCGCTGCCGGATCGCCCGACGTCCGGCATTGCGACCGGGACCACGGTCGGAGATCCGCCATCGGACGGCTCCGCGGCGAACGCCTTCGGCCGAACGAAGACGATTGCGGGCCCGGGTCCGGTGAATGTGGCGACAACGGCCTGCGTCCCACCGAGAATCTCACTCGTGACGCTCACCGCTCCATCGGTCGAGACATCGACTGCGTTGGCGAGCACCGGCCGCCCGAGCCGGGCCGAGAGTCGTCCGCCGACGTCACGGTCCGTGTTGTCCATGCCAAAGAGGATCAGCTCCACGCCGTGATCCTTGACGAGAGCAGCGAGCGCTGCCGCTGCGGAAGCTGATGGCAGGCGATCGCCCGTAGTGAGGTGGTAGACCGTGGTTGCTCCGTGCGATCCGAGTTCTGCGAATGCAGTGTCGGTGCCTGCTCCGATATGAAATACCGATACGTCACCGATGGTGCGAGCCTTGCTGAGGAGTTCGAGGGCGGCAGCGGATGCGTGTCCGTCCGATTCCTCGCTGAATACCCAGGTTGCCATTCAGATCACCTTCACCTGTTCCAGGAGGGCAACGATCTTGAGGTAACCCTCTCCGTCGTCCTCAACGATCTCCCCTGCTTCTCTGCTCGGGACCGGCTCAACCGAAGTGATGGTTTGTCCGGCACCCGCATCACCGACCTGGTCGGCGCTGAATCCGAGGTCCTCCGCCGTGAGTGTGTCGATCGGCTTCTGCTTCGCTTGCATGATTCCCTTGAAGGTGGGGTAGCGAGGCTCGACAACGCCGGAGGTCACCGAGAGCAGCGCAGGAAGAGGGGCTTCGACTACGTCGTAGCCTCCGGCGGTCTGTTGCTCGATGTGGACCACTCCGTCCGCCGCCTCGACCTTGCGGGCGAAGGTGAGCGATGGCACGTCGAGCAACTCGGCAATCTGCTGCGGCACGACGCCGGAGTAACCGTCGGTCGACTCGGTGCCCGCGATCACCAGGTCGAATCCCTCCCGCTCCATCGCCGCCGCGAGGATCCGCGCCGTCGTCAGCGCGTCAGATCCGGCGAGGGTTTCGTCATCGATGATGACTGCCTTGTCGGCTCCCATCGCCAAGGCCTGGCGTATGCCCTGGAGTGACCCGGAGGGGGACATCGAGAAGAGGGTGACCGAGCCGTCATTCCCTTCGGCGAGCTGGAGCCCAACCTCGACTCCGAAACGATCGGTGTCGTCGAGGACCTGATCGTTCGGACGAATCACCCGGTGGGTGTCATCCGCGAGTTCGTAGGGCGTCGCCGGGTCTGGGATCTGCTTCACACAGACCGCGA
>CBFDAN010000290.1:0-2990 GCA_965602815.1 uncultured bacterium | reverse complement strand
GGGAGGCACGAGCGGCGTCGACATCAACGAGCGAGAGCAGCGTTCCTCCGATGACGAAGAACGCGGTGAGGAACAGGATCGAGAGTCTGGCCGAGCCGGTCGCAATGTCGACCGCGGCAAAGATCAGCGGGCCAAATATGGCACTGAACTTCGAGAACACCGAGTAGAAGCCGAAGAATTCGGCGGAGGCTTCTTCGGGAATCATTGAGCCGTAGAGCGATCGGGACAATGCCTGGACCCCGCCGAGGACAAGTCCGGCGAGGACGCCGAGCAGCAAGAATGGGGCAACTTGCTCGGCGGGCATGAGGTACCCGCCCACCGTTACGAGCGTCCATCCGGCGATCGAGATGAGGATCGCTCGTTTCGCTCCGAATCTGCCGGCCAGCCAGCCAAACGCCAGGGCCCCGAAGAAGGCAACAAGCTGGATGACAACAAACACGGCCGCGATCGTGGTTGCCGACAGATTGAGCGTCTCGGAGGCGAAGACGGGTGTGATCTTGATGACCGTTTGTACACCGTCGTTATAGAAGAGGAACGCAACGACAAACAGCAGGAGTTGGGGGAATCCAAGGAGTTGCCGTGTGGTGCGCCATGTTCGGTCGATGCCGAGCCGGCCGTAGGCGATCGGCGTGAACGCGGACCGATATCTCGGCGGGACCGGTCGGGACTCCCCGACGTCGCGGAGCCGGGAGAACGAGAATGCCGCGAATGCGGCCCACCAGATTCCGGCCGACGCGATCACAATCCGCTGCGCGGTCGTCTCGGCCAGGCCGAGCGGTTCGGCGAAGAAAAACAGCACCAAGGAGAGGACGAGGTGGATCCCGCCACCGGCATATCCGAAGGCGAACCCTCGAGCCGATACCCGGACGATGGTGTCGGGAGTGGTCAGTTCCGGCAGAAACCCCTCGTACATGACGTTGGCCGAGACGAATCCGATCTGAGCGAACAGGGCGACGACTACAGCGAGTCCCAGGTCGCCCGCGCCGGGAACCGCAGTGAGCACGGCGAACGTGGCGCCGGTGTAGGCGAAGGCTTGGAGAAGGCGCTTCTTCGAGTTCGAGTAGTCGGCGATGGCACCGAGGATCGGCATTGCGAGGAATAGGGCCAGTGCCCCTATTCCAATGAGGATGCCGAAGAAGGCCTCGGCGCCGACGGTGATCCCGAGTGCGGAGAGACCATCCGCTGGGAAGATCGTGTCGCCGAAGTAGATGGCGAAGATGAGGCTTCCGGCGGTGATGTACGCCGAGTTCGCCCAGTCGTACATGGCCCATCCGAAGATGGTCCGCTGGTTGTTGCGCATCGAAGTTGGAGATGGCATTGCTGTGACCCTACCGACCCGTCGAAGACCGGAGCGGGGGGCGCGGCCGGTCGTTTGATCTCACGATGGAATCCGGGTTTGCCGGAACGGATAGCCGACTTGACGCGAGGATGGCTATTGTTCTGATGCACAGAGGGATGTCCGCTGCCGCCGTGGCACTTGTTGGTTCGAGGGCAGGTCGACAGAACCCGCCCGTGTGCGGGCCACAGTGGCCCGTGAGTCGATGCCCATTGGAGGCAGTAGAAATGAACATCTTCGTAGGGAACCTCTCGTTCCGCGCGACGAACGGCGACCTCGAGACACTCTTCGGTCAGTACGGCACCGTCGATTCAGCCGCGATCATCAACGATCGTGACACCGGCCGCTCACGCGGTTTCGGTTTCGTCGAAATGCCCGACGCTGCAGAAGGAAACAAGGCGATCGAGGAGCTCAACGGCTTCGAGCATGAGGGCCGGGCCCTTACCGTGAACGAGGCCCGTCCTCGTCGGTAGCAGCCCATATGGCACGAGGCGACGACACATTCCGCACACAAGGCCTGGTTGTCGAGACGCTCCGGAACGCTGAGTTCAAGGTGCGACTCGACTCGGGTCTCGAAATCGTTGCGCGAGCATCTGGAAAGATGCGGCGTGGCCGCGGGATCCGAATCATCGCCGGCGACAAGGTTGAGGTCGAGGTTTCGGCCTACGACCCGACCAAGGGTCGCATTGTGTGGAGACACCGATAGCAAGAAGAGCCAATGCTCCGGACTTGATCCGGGGTGACTGATGAGCAGCCGGGATCTCTGATCCCGGCTGTTTCGCGTGTCGTTCGGTCGACTAGCGCTGGGATACCCAGAAGAGGGCGGCCGAGCCAGTAGCCATGAGGCCGATCAACAGCCAAGCAACGATGATTCCTAGTGTCTCCACGGTGGGCGGACTCTAAATCACACGCGTGCAATTTGGGTGGATTTTCGGCATCGGACGCTCTGATACGCTTCTTCCACAGCACCGGACGGAGTCTTCATGACGGATGAACAACCACAGAACAGCAAGAGCGTGAACGATCGGATTGGGATCGGCATCATCATCACGGTGGTGGTCGTCGTGATCCTCGGCGTATTCGTGTGGCAAAACCGCGATACGGTTGAGATCCGGTTCCTGTTTCTCGAGAGAAGTCTGCCGTTGTGGGCAGTGGTTGGAATCTTCATCGCACTTGGCGCCCTCCTCGGCTGGGTGTGGCGTTGGGTGATGCGCCGTCGAGCGGTGAGCCGACGCAAAGCCGCTGATTGAGGGCGAGCGGCTCGTCGACGGAGAATCGGTGTCGCGACGGACCGTTAGGCTGTGACATCCGGTAATCGACACGGAGGCCCCATGCGTAGATTGTTCTCTTTCAAGACTCTGGTTCTGATTCTGATTGCCGCCGGTATCGGCGCAATCGTGGCGCTCGTCGTCAACCAGAAGCAGTAGTTCTCGGGGATGTCCGAAGAGGAGATCCGTGAGTACCTCGATCTGAAGCTTGTGGGTCGGATGTCCGAAGAGCAGGTCGCTCAGATCCAGGACGCCGTCATCTCTGCAGTGAAGCGCTCTCCCGAGGTCGCCGACATGGTCGAAGAGGCCGTCGAGGAAGCCATCGAAGACGCTGAGATCGAGGATGCCGTGGAAGCGGCCGAAGAAGTCGCCGAAGAGTTGGAACT
>CBFDAN010000289.1:0-3008 GCA_965602815.1 uncultured bacterium | reverse complement strand
GCGCTCGCCTTTCGGCCTCGGTGTATCGGTAGTTGAATGACATCACCAACAGACCGCGGCCCGCGAGCCCGTCGCGAACGGCGACAATCCACGGGTGGTTCTGGCCGGCGCCCGCGCCATGGGCAAGGAGAACGCCGATCGCTCCCGGCTCTCCTGCGGTGACGCCGGTGACCGTTCCGCCGTTGAACGTGATCTGCATGCGCCCAGTCTCGCGGATTGTGTCGGGCAGCAGGCGGCGCCCCTGCGTCGCCGCCTGCACTTCTCCGCGTCCCCCCGTCCTATGGCCGGGGGGCGGGAACGCCGGGGAAGCTCGCGGAAGATCCGAAACTGGCGACCGGCGACCGGCGCCTCACAACCCTCCGTCGCGGATGGCCTCTATGAGGAACCGTCCGATCGGGGTGTCGGCCTCCAGACGGTCGACGCGCGCGGCGACGGCATTCTGGATCTCCGATTGTGTGCATCCCAGCTCGGCGGCTCGCTCGTCGATCTTCGCCGCGTCCTTCTCGTATTCCTCGACCGATGGGAGATCCCCCCCGGTCTCGATCAGTTCTTCGACGGACGTGTCTCCGACTTCATCGTCGACATCGTCGATGAGCTCTTGCATCAATTCGATGGTCGCGTCCGCAATCTCGTCGCAGGTCTCCGGTTGACCTCCTCCGCACGCGGACAACACGAGAGCGAGAACTACGAACAGAAGAGGAATAGTCCGGTGCACCACGGCGCGGAGGCTAGACAGCAGCTTCGAGTATGCGGTGGATCAGGCCTGGTCGATCGAGTCGATGATGCCGGTGATGACGGCGCGAATCGGGCCCGTGGTTAGGCCAAAGATCTGCCGAGCCGAATTGCCTTCGTCGATGATCAGGACTGTGTCACCAACGCCCGAGTCGACCGTGTCGACGGCGATCGTGTACCCGTCCGGTTCGCCATCCGGACCGATCAGATCGCAGATCATGAGGCGATGCCCGTCGAAGAACGGGTGGTTGATCGTCGAGACAACATTGCCCGAGACGAGACCGATCTTCACAACGAAACCTGATCGACGATTCCGACGATGGCGTGATCGACCGGGACAAACCTCGGTTCGAGGGCCTCAGCAGCCTCGCGTGAGGCAACGAAGTAGACGAGTTCCCCGGGGCCTGCCATGTACACCGCGTCGGCTGCGATAACGGGTTTGCCAACCGGGTCTTGGTGTTTGTCGAGCGGTTGGACGACGAGAAACTTGATCCCCGCGAGCCCCACCGTCTTTACGGATGCGACGACCGTTCCGGTGACGCGGCCGAGTTGCATCAGCCCTCCTCCGCGTGCCGGGCGAGTCGTTGATTGAATCGAAGATCGGCTGCGAGGTTCTCCCGCATCTCAACGTGAATCTGCGCGATGGTGACGTTCCGGATGAGGTGGCCGGTCGGCATTGCTCGCTCGACAGCAGCGTCGAGCGCTGCTTCCACGTCGGCGATTGGTCCGGTGAACACGGCGTATCCCTTGCCGCCGAGTCCGTCAGCGAGACGAACCGCAGGGAGCGACACAGCCGCGGCCTTGACACCGGCATCCGCGGCCTCGACCACGCTGGCCACCGTAGCCGTTTCGACAATCCCGGCCGCATCGCCGTCGAAGTCGGCAGCGTCGACCAACGAGACGATCGCCGCCACGACATCGGGGTGAACAGCCGGGAGGAAGATCGAGTCGATCACGGACCGGGCACCGGCGTCTCGGCCGGTCTCCAAGGCCACCTCGACGCTCGCCGTGTCCCCGGACACGAGAACGAGGTATCGCCCCGGGTGCACCGTGCCGGCATAGATCGAGCCGATGGGCGACGACTTCACCATCGCATCACCGGTGAAGATTCCGGCTGCAATCGAGTCGAATTCGACGATGGCGATCGCTGGATCAGACAATACGCATCGCCCCCACCACCGTCACGCGCCGAATCCGTGAGAACGTCCTGGGTCGGGTCAGGCCCTCGCCGGTCGGACTGGCGATCGAGAATGAGCTGAAACCTTCGCCACCCTCGCCAAGTCCGGAGATGTTGGGACCGTTGGCAATGAAGATCGAGCAGTTCATCTCCCGTGCCATGTGCGTGATCGTGTCGACGTTGGTGGAGTGAATCGACGCGGAATGTCGGAAGCCGTGTTCGGACCGCACAGCAAGATCGATCGCTGCCTCGACGTCCTTCACACGCACCAGCGGCATCACCGGCATCATCTGCTCGGTCCATACCAAGCTGTGCCACGCGGGAACCTCCGCCACGAGAAGACGAAGGTCCGTATCGATCGATACGCCGATCTCAGCAAGGATCGCCCCGGCGTCCTTCCCGATCCATTCGGGGTTGATGACGCCGGGCTTCCCCTGCGGCCCCATCTCTCTGAAGATCACCCGCTCCAACCGTTTGAGTTCGTGCTCTTTGAGCCGGTAGGCGCCGTGCGCAGTCATCGCCTGAACCAGCCGGTCGGCGACACTGTCGACAACAATCGTGGTCTTCTCATCGACACAGACGATGTTGTTGTCGAAGGAGGCGCCGCGAACGATATCCCGGCCCGCCTGATCAAGGTCGGCGGTCTGATCGACCACGGCCGGCGGATTTCCGGGACCCGCCGTGATGGCCTTCTTCGGCATCGCCAACGCCTCCCGGACGACACCCGGTCCGCCGGTGACGAGAAGCACGGGAACGTCGGGATGCGCCATCAGTCGTTTTGCCGATTCGAGCGTCGGTTCCGCAATGGCCGGGATGAGATCCGGCGGCCCACCTGCGGACATGATCGCCCGGTTGAGCACCTGGATGTTCTCAACGGAGACGTCCTTGGCGCTCGGATGAACGTTGAACGTCACGGCGTTCCCTGCGGAGATGATCGCAATCGAGTTGTTGATGACCGTGCCCACCAGGATCACAAATCCGAGCATGGTGAGGACATCGAGTTGCTGCGTGCTGTCGAACAACTGAACCACTCGCAGACCCGCCACCCCGCCAAAGGCGGCCAGTGGGAGGTTCTGTGAAAACCATCCATCCGGATTAC
>CBFDAN010000288.1:0-3009 GCA_965602815.1 uncultured bacterium | reverse complement strand
AGCGCAAGCTCGTCGAGATGATGGTGAAGGTGAACCAGGCGATGCTGCTCTCGGTACACCTTGGGCGCAAGCACGACGACGGGACGCTCACTTCTGAGCAAGTCAGCTTTGGGAAAATGGAGAACGTGCGGATGGCACTCGAGGTCGCCCGAGAAGCCCGTGGCGTGCTCGGTGCGAACGGGATCACCCTCGAGTATCCGGTGATCCGACACATGAACAACCTCGAGTCCGTCTACACCTACGAAGGAACGAACGAGGTGCACACGCTGGTGTTGGGTCAAGCGATCACGGGTATTGCCGCGTTCGACTGACTATGTGAGCGGCGAGCTACCAGCTTCCACCTCGGACCGCGCACCCGTCGCCTGAGCGACTCTGTAGTGGTTGACGTGGAGGAGGGCGCCGGTTGGGCTCTTGGCTGGCGACCGGTAGCCGGTAGCTCTAGAGGCCCAACCCTCGCCCGACAATCTCCTTCATGATCTCAGTGGTACCTCCGCAAATCGTTTGGAGGCGGGCGTCGAGGTATGCCTGGGCGATCGGGTATTCCGTCATATATCCCTAGCCCCCGTGCATCTGCACGCCGGTGTCGACAACACGGAGCAGCATCTCGGTCGTCCACCACTTCGCCTCTGCGGCCTGCTCGATGGTCAGTCGGCCGGCGACGTGGTCCTCGATGAGGCGGTCGACGAACACCCTGCCGATGTCGACCTCGGTCTTGAGCTCGGCGAGGACGAAGCGATTGTGCTGGAACGTCCGATTGGACGAAATGCTCGTCGCTCTCTCGGAAGAGGTGATGTTCTGGGTCGAAGATGGTGCGCTGCATCTCTCTTCCGGGGGTTTCGCCAGACCGTACCGTATCGCAACGCGACCCTGCGAACATGGAGGCATGGCACATCTGATCCTTGCAAGCAGTTCTCCGAGAAGGCAGCTTCTTCTCCGAGCAGCGGGTTTCGATTTCGACGTGCAAACACCCAACGTTGACGAGCGTGTGATCGAGGGGGAGGATCCGGAACGAATGGTCGTGCGTCTGGCACGCGAGAAGGCGCTCGCCTGCTCAACACTGGACGAAGCACTCGTTCTCGGTGCCGATACGACGGTGGTGCTTGATGGGCGGATACTCGGAAAGCCCGGCGGGGAGGCTGAAGCGGCCGAAATGCTGATGTCGATCGGCGGGCGCACGCACCTCGTCATCACCGGATGGGCGCTTGCGCAGAACGGCGGGATCGTGGAAGACGGGTTTGAGACCACACTCGTTTCTCTGCGTTCCGTCGACCCGGGCGACGCCAAGGCGTATGCCGCTTCCGGTGAACCTCTGGACAAGGCCGGGGCCTACGCGCTGCAGGGTGACGGAGCACAGTTCGTGAGCGGCATCGCCGGTTCGAGGAGCAACGTTGTCGGTTTGCCGCTGAAGCCGGTGGTGGGGGCGCTGCGACGCGCCGGTGTAGGGTCCGCGCCCTCGGAGTCCTAGGCCCGCAGAGCGGCCGCGAGGAGCCCCGGAATCGGCCTGGGTGAGCCGGTCACGGCGTACTCGGTGAGGCGTTCACCGATCACCGCCGCGTTGGCATTGGTCAGGAAGTGCGGCGGCAGAGGCTCCGCATGCCACACCCCTTGGCCGATGGTGCGGGGGAACGGGGCGAATGTGCCGTGGACGACCGTGCGTTCGACCCCTTCGAGCATGAGGGCGTTGTGGGCAATCCCGTTCCCAGAGCGAATGTCGTTTCGTTGATTGCCGGGGAATCCTCCCCACGTCGCTCGGGTCATAGCGAAGGCCACACCGACCCATGAGTTCACGGCGACCGTGCCATACCTCAGATCGTGGACGGCGCGGTCGAGGTCTCCGGCGTGTTTCGACATCGTTGCGGGGTGGACGATCACATTTGCCCCGAGATTGCCGTCCAGCATCTCGTTTGCAAACGCGACGGCCGTGCGCAGGTAGGAGCCGACGTCCGCGCCCGGAAGCCGTACCACTCCGAGCACCGCGCCGAAGAACTCTGTCGTGAAACACACTTCGTTGGAGTCGGTCGGGTCGAGATCGGTGATGAACGTCACCGGAGCCGAGCCATCGGTGAGGACCTCGGCTCCCGGGTGCGCTTCGATGGCTGCCAGCTGCCGGTCCGATGCGCCCGGGTAGTAGGCCCACCGTTCATCGAGGTCGGTTACAACGGATCGCATCGCGTCGAGCAGTGCATCGGCCTGGTCCCAGGATTCGGGAAGGACCAGGATCTGGCAAGCCACACAGTTGAAGCCGTGATTGTGGAGCTTCTGGCTGATGATGTGCTCGGCCTGGTAGCGCAGGTCGGCGTCCGACCATTCTCCAGCCACAACGATGGTTGGGCCGACTCCGCCGAGTTCACTTGTGACCGGGGTGGCGATCACCGGATCGTCGGCTTCTTTGCGAGCCGCCGCGTCTGGTCCAGTTCCGTAGACGATTGCATCATGTGTTGCCGTCGCACCCGTCACATGGACGCGATCGACGAGGGGATGGCGCGTGAGGTAGCTTCCCTCCTCCACACCGCCGTGCATCAACCGCACGAACCCGCCATCGATCAAGGTTCCGAAGATCTCGTCGAAGAACTCGTCGAGGTATGTGTTGATCGGGTTGAGCTTCAGGCCAACAACCGATCCGTGGGTGAAGAGTTCGGTCAGCAGATCGAGTGCTGGAATGGAGGCGATGTTGCCGGCGCCAAGCACGACGGCCACCGAACCTTCTGGATTGGCTTCTTGATAGAAACCGGCGGCGCGGTGCTCTACATCAGTCTCGGTGAGGCCGGGCTGCATCCAGATGTCGGCCGTGTGTCCGCTGAGGACCAGTCGGTCCTCTGTGGTGGTTGGAAAGACGCGAACAGCGACCTGGCCGTTGGGCAGCGTTCGAACCGATCCTGCCGGCGGCAATGACCCACCGCTCTCGATGAGGCGAAGGGTGTCGGCGTATGCGACGACCGCGTTGGCTAGGGCGTATGGACCGCTCGTCCACTCCTCACCGAGAAGGCGAGAGTCGGGGGCCAGCCGTTT
>CBFDAN010000287.1:0-3030 GCA_965602815.1 uncultured bacterium | reverse complement strand
CGATTGCTGGGAACACCGCGCCTCGGTTCAATCCCCGACAATGATTCCGGCCCGGCGCCGACCCTCGCCGACACCTCGTCCTCCTCGAGTAGGGCCTATCGCGAGCTCTTGTCGGAGATCGAGAGCCGGACCAACGGGCAGGTCCTGCTCGTCTCGAGTCCAGCTCCCGGCCAGGGTGCATCAACCGTTGCACTCAACCTCGCCGTTTCGGGGACCCAACGCGGTCGACGAATTGCACTGATCGACGGCGACGTCGATGGAGGCGGTGTGTCGCGCTTCATGTCCACGGGGACCGATCCGGGTCTCACGGGTCTTGCAGACGGCACGTCCACGCTTGCGGAAGCGTCGCGGCTGTGGAAGATCGCTCCGGATAGCGTCCTTCCGGTTGTGCCCTCCGGTTCTTCCAGCGTGCCGTCCGAAACCGCGCTGGCCGGAGCCGGGCTTGCCGGATCGATCGATCGAATCGCCGAACGTGCCGACGCCGTTCTCATCGACGCACCTCCGATCGCCTGGGACGGGGCAACAGTGCCGCTTGCCGCGCACGCCGACGGCACCGTCCTCGTTGTCACCGGAGCCGCAAAGGAGTCAAGCATTGTCGACGCTCGCGACCGACTCGCAGATGCCGGTGCGCCGGTCATCGGTTATGTCGCAAACCGCTCCAGGCCGCCGTCATTTTGGCGCAATCCCTTCGTCAGGATGTTCAAGCGTATCGCCGCAACCTTCGCCACCATCGCCATCGTGTATTCGGCGTTCACGGCGCTTCAGATCTACGAGTCGTGGGCAAACGTCGATCGGGAAGTCCTCAACACATCCGAAGCCGTAGAGGCCTTGCCCTCGACCTCAACCCCGCCGGTACCGGATGTGGTACAGGACGACCCGGACGTGCAAGTCCTCGAAGAGGCTGTGATTGCGGCTCCAACGATTGGGGGTGCGTACCGATCGGTCCTTCTCATCGGAAACGACGAGGCTGCCGACCTCGCCGACGTCATTCTCCTCACCGTCCTTCCCGCCGACGACGATCTCGCGCCGTTCATGGTGTCGCTCCCCCGCGATCTGTACGTCCCAAACCGCTGCACGAACGGCTACGGGCGCATAAACACGGCCTATCGCGACTGTGGAGATCTCAACGCCCCCACCATGCTCACGCTCGCCGTCGAAGACTTCACTGGTATCAAGGTCGACAACTTCGCGCTCTTCAGCTTCGACGGCTTCGCTCAAGTCATTGATGGGGTTGGCGGCGTTGAGATCTGCTCGGAGTACCCGTTGCGCGACGAGAAGGCCCACCTCGATTTCCCGGGCGGATGTGTGAATGCCGATGGCGCAATGGCTCTCGCGTGGGTCCGTTCACGCAAGACGCAGCAACTCGTTGACGGCAGTTGGCGGTCGGTCCCAGGCGCCGGCGACCAACAGCGGAACGAGCACCAGCAGGACGTTCTCATCAAACTGGCTACCAAGTTGAGAACGTTCGATTCTCCGACAGACCTTTCGAACAAGATCGACGAGCTCTCGAATGCATTTGTCGTCGACGAGGGGCTCAGCATCTCGGACTCTCTCTCCCTCGTGTGGAGTCTCAGGAATATCGACGTCACGACCATCCAGCGCCTCACCGTACCCGTCAAACTGGGACGCACGACTTCGGGCCAATCGATTCTCCGAGCAACCCAACCGTTTGACGAAGTCCTTGCGGAGTTCTACCCGGAACTCCTCGTCGCCGATGTCGTCGACAATGCGTCGGCGGCGCTGGCGGCGCCGTAGCTGATCAACCCATACGATCGCAGGGCTGCCGGAGGACATCGAGCCCTGCCTCTTCAACCGCTCCTTGCATGGCGGTGGTCGAGTTCTCAGCGGAAGTATCGGGCTCGGCACAGCACTCGCCTTCGCCTACGCGGAGTCCTTCGGCGGGACCATCGAATACCTTCGCGTCGATGACCACACCATCTTCGAAGTCCGCCTCCCGGCAGTGATTCCCGACGCCGTCAAGGACGCCGAGCCCGCGCTCGTCTAGCGCCCGATCCGTTCGATCGCTGCTTGACCCTCCCCATCCCGCCGGCTGTCATAGAATGGACTCCAATCGCTTGGAGGATCGACACGACGTGAGTGACCCGAAAGAACCCTACGGCAATCCGCCTGGATGGACCGACCCGTACGCCGATCTGACGGATATCTCCGGGAGTGACGCGGTCCCACCTCTCGAGGATTCCAACATACCGCCGGCGACACCGCCCGGCTCACCCCTGCTGACCGGCCTCGTGGTCGGTCTACTCCTCGTCGCGTTGTCGGTGGCGGTGTTCCAACTCCTGAAGAGTGACGACACCACGACCGCCGCAGAAACGACCACCACGACCGCCGCAGAAGGATCGGAGACGACGGTACCCGCCGACGGGTCGACCACGTCGACGACCATTGGAACGACGACACCTCCCTCAGAGCCCTATCCGCCGGTCGGCACCCCGATCGAGGTCGACAAGATGAAGCTCAAGAGCGATCGGATCGGCATTCAGATCAATGACGTTCCGGATCTGACGTTTGGCGATCCGGCCGACATCTCGATCGGTCGCCTCACCTCGAGCTTCGGTGAGCCCGACCAGGACACCGAGTGGCAGGTGTCGACCGGGCAGTGGGGCGTCTGTACGGGTGAGCTCGAGCGGGTCGTCCGCTTCGGCCCGTTTGCAGCAATCGTCACCACCGATGGCACCACTGAGAGTTTCAACGGTTATCGACAGGATCTCAGCTTCGGCGATCTCGACTCGGACGCTACGCAACTCACGACGCTCAGCGGCCTGAAAGCGGGTGACACGGTCGAGCGACTCCAGCAGATCTATGCGACCGAAGACATCCAGTTTTCGACGGACCCGGCGCTCGGCGATATCTTCGAGCTCCGCGGTTCGGACACGGGCAGCCTGCTCCTTTGGGGACCGGTGCGGGGAACCGAACCGGATTCGCTCGTCGTCGGGATCTACGCACCGGATGTCTGCGGCCGTTCCTGACCCCGCGACGCCTCAAGAGTGCCGATTGCAGAATCTCTGATTG
>CBFDAN010000286.1:0-3039 GCA_965602815.1 uncultured bacterium | reverse complement strand
TGTGTTCGAGGACTCGATCATCGAAGTGTGCGACATGGTGCACGAGTACGGCGGTCAGGTGTATCTCGACGGGGCGAACCTCAATGCCATGGTCGGCATTGCCGAGCCAGGTTCCTTCGGGAGCGACGTCTCCCACCTCAACCTCCACAAGACCTTCGCCATCCCGCACGGCGGCGGAGGGCCCGGTGTTGGACCGATTGCGGTGCGTGGGCACCTCGCCCCGTTCCTCCCCGGCCACCCGCTCGTCCCCGAAATGCCGGGCCATGGGGACGGCATCGGCGCCGTTGCGTCTGCCCCGTGGGGGTCGGCCGGCGTGCTGTCGATTTCGTGGGCCTACATCGCACTCATGGGCCCCGCCGGACTTCGGCTGGCGACCGAGGTAGCGATCCTGAACGCCAACTACATCGCGGCCCGCCTTGCCCCCTTCTTCCCCGTGCTCTACACGGGCAATGATGGATTCGTCGCACACGAGTGCATCATCGACGTCCGTGACATCCAGAGCGACACCGGGGTGACGAACGAGGACGTCGCGAAGCGACTCATCGACTACGGCTTCCACGCGCCGACGATGTCTTTCCCGGTCGCCGGGACGCTGATGATCGAGCCGACCGAGTCAGAATCGAAACAGGAACTCGACCGGTTCTGCGATGCGATGATCTCGATCAGGGCCGAGATCGACGCGGTCGCGGCGGGAGACGTCGATGTGGAGGAGAGCGTGCTTCGCCGCTCGCCGCACCCGGCAGAGGATCTCCTGACCGATGGGTGGGATCGCCCATACTCAAGAGACTTTGCGGCCTATCCGGCCGAACACCTGCGACGGGACAAGTACTGGCCGCCGGTGAGTCGGATCGACAACGCCTTCGGCGATCGGCACCTCGTCTGCTCCTGCCCTCCCATGGAGGCGTACGAGGTGGACTTCCCCCACCAGAAAGACTGAGTGATGACAACCGAGAGTGGATCAACGAAGCGCAAGAAGCCGTCCGGCGTCTACAAGTGGTTTCTGCAATCGCCGAAGTGGCTCTACCGCGCCAAGCTCGGATTCGTGTTCGGCCAGCGATTCCTCCTGCTCGAACACACGGGCAGGAAATCGGGTGCCCGGTACCAGGCACCCCTTGAAGTCGCCTATCACGATCCCGAGACCGACGAATACGTCGTGACCTCCGGCAACGGCGTGAAGGCCGACTGGTATCGCAATATCCAGGCCAGCCCGGCCGTCGCAATCTGGATTGGGAGCAGGCGGTACCCGACGGCTCAGCGGTTCCTTCCGACCGAAGAAGCCGTTGAGGTCATGAAGATCTACGAGCGCGAGCATCCGAAGACGGCGGCACGGCTTGAGGAGATAATGGGTGTGTCCCACGATGAGACCCAGGAGTCGTGGCTTGCGATGATGGAGCAGATCCCGATGATCGGTTTCACACCCGATCGGCTGTAGCCACGTCGGCATCGCTGGTCGCCCACCGGTCCCAGCGTGCAAAGATGAACGTAGCGATACCGAGGCCGATCCCGGCGACCACGAACATAGGATCCCACCCTGCGGTGTCGATGATTGCGCCGAAGAGCGGGCCGCCAATGAGCGTGCCGATATCGAGCAGCGCGGTGAAGAACGACATCGCCGAGCCGCGATCCGTATCCGGTGCGCGGTCCACGACCATTGCCGTGAGGATTGGGAATGCAAAGCCGTGGCCCGCTCCACAGAGCGCCCCGGCGATCGCCACCCCGACCCACGAGCCGGTCCCCGCCAATACGAAGAAACCGAGAACGAGCGACGCCATCGACGGGTAGAGCACCAGCTTGCGACCGACCCGGTCGGGGAGCCAGCCGAAGAACAGCCGCTCGAGGATTGCGACGGCGACATACGCCGTGAAGAACAAGCCGACACTTCCGAAGCCGGTATCGTCGACGTAGCGGCGGATGAAGACGAAGTACGCGGTGAGCACCACCGAAAACGCGCCAAGCATCCACCAGATCGGCAACAGGTTCCGTTGCGTGACGATGCTCCAGAAGCCCCTGGGTGACTCGCCAGGCTCGAGGACTGGGCGGCGTTCCGGGAGCGGGAGGGAGAACAGCAGCGTCGCGATGGCGAATCCGGCAGCCGTCAGGAACAACTCGCGGAATCCCGCAATCGACAGCACGAAATCGCCCAGGATCCCCGCGACACCGAGGGGGAGCAGTCCCGACACGCCGAAGAGGGCGATGCCTTCAGTCCTGCGCGCCTTGGGCACGACATCGGTGCCATATGTGAACAGTGCACTGAACAACATCGCTTCGGCGACACCGTGGCCGATCCGCACGGCATACACCCATGGTCCGAGGACCGTCACCGTGAGGTAGAGGAGCACGAATCCGATGTTGAGGACATTCCCGAACAGGATCACCGGCCTGCGGCCGTACCTGTCCATGATCGTTCCGAGGAGCGGACGCATCGCGACCGAGGCCACGGCGGTCGCCGCGTAGATCATTCCGATCTCGGTGTCGCTGGCGCCGAGGTCGGACAGGTAGCCCGAGAAGTGCAGGAACAGTGCCCACGTCATGCCGCTCGCGAAGTTCGCGAGCCACACGAAGACAAATGGGCGGGTGAAGAGGCGTTCTGGCACCGGCGAAGCCTATCGACGGCGCGGTTGAGTCGAGTCGGCGGTCCTGACTTGGTGGCTAGCCGGTCGCGGGCGGGGGTCTTGTCGAGTTGTGTAGGTTTGTTGTCCAGGCTGTTGCGTTCTCCGGGGTTCTCGTTGGTGAGAGCCCAGACTGGGCGGGAGCCACGCTGTGGTTGGATCGGCTGAGGGTGAGTTCGCCGATTTTGTGAAGCTCCACGAGCCGAAGCTCCGTATCGCGTTGATGTCGGCCTATGGCCCCGAACGCGGTCGAGATGCGACGGCGGAGGCACTGGCCTATGGCTGGGAACACTGGGATCGGGTGAGCGGAATGGACGAGCCGGTCGGCTACTTGTGTCGGGTCGGCCAGAGCAAGAGTGGAGCACCGATGGCATCGCCTGGAACGGCATCGGAGCATTTGAGGAACGCGCTGGCTGGAACAATGACGGAT
>CBFDAN010000285.1:0-3046 GCA_965602815.1 uncultured bacterium | reverse complement strand
AGACGTAGGACGCGTCCGCCATGATCTGGTGCTGACCCTCCTGGTGGAGCGTCGACAGCGCGATCTTCTCCAGCGTCACCGACTGCCCGTCTGCCGACCACGCGGCTCCGTCATACAGGTCGATCGAGTGGGCGTCGACATCGAGCATCAGGGCCGCGCGAGCGACGATCTGGGCACGCACCAAATCCGCCGCACGTTTGGTTGCCATTCCGGAGATGTACGTCGTACTTGATGCGTAGGCCCCGACATCGAACGGGGTCATGTCGGTGTCGGAGGAGTACACGATGATGTCGTCGGTCCCGACGCCAACAACCTCTGCAGCAATCTGTGCAAGGACCGTATCCGACCCCGTGCCCAGATCGGTCGCACCGTCGAGACCGGGGATGGCCGTGCCGTGCATCGCCATGGCGAAACCGAGGCCGCGCCGGATGTTCGGCTTGTCGCTTGGCTGCCTCCACTCGGGATCGTCACGCCGATCCCAGTCGATCGCACGTTGCCCCTGAGCTACGGCTTCCTCGAGACCGCTCGACGTGACGAGCGGCATCACGCTGGCATCTTGGTCACCCTCGCCGAGTTGTGGGGCGATGTCGAGCGGGTCACCGACGTTCGTCCAGTTCAATCGGCGGAACTCGATGGCATCCATCCCGAGTTCGTCGGCGATGTCCTCCATGTGGGTCTCGAGGGCGTAGAGCGCTTGTGGGGCACCGTACCCGCGGTAGGCGCCCGGAACCGGGATGTTGGTATAGGCGACCTTGCAGTCGAACCGCTTGAGCGGCGAGTTGTAGGAACTGAGCCCCCGCAGGCCGGTGACCATCTGCACGGTGAGCCCGTGTGTGCCGTACGCGCCGGTATTGGCGACGACGCGCATCTCCTGCGCCGTCAGCGTGCCGGTGGCGTCGATGCCGGTCTTGAACGTGACCGTCTGCGGATGCCGAGTCCGACTCGAGATGAACTCCTCTTCACGGGTGAGTTCGAGGCGGACCGGGCGACCGGTCGCGATCGTGAGGTGACCGACGATGTCCTCGACCAGCATCTCCTGCTTGACGCCAAATCCTCCGCCGATCCGAGGTTTTATGATCCGGATCTGCTTCACCGGCAGACCGAGCAGCGGGGCGACCATTCGCCGGACGTGGAAGGGCACCTGCGTCGACGAGGTGATGACGAGTCGCTCATCGCTGTCCCAAGCCGAGATCGCAATATGGGGCTCGATTGGTGTCTGCTGCACCTGGTGCACGCGCATTGTCTGTTCGAACACGCGGTCTGCGATGGCGAATCCGTCTTCGACGTTGCCGGTCTCAGCTTCGATGTGGTGGACGAGGTTGTGGGACGCGTCGTGTGCCCCTTCCATGTCGGGTTCGTCGTGGATGACCGGGGCTCCATCGAGGATCGCCTCATTCTCGTCGAACACTGCCGGGAGCACTTCGTAGGTAACGTCGATCAGGTCGATTGCCGCGAGTGCAATCTCCTCAGTATCGGCAGCGACGGCGGCAACGCGGTCCCCCACGAAGCGGACCCGGTCATCGAAGCTGACCTGGTCGTAGGGGAGAGGGTTCGGGTAACTCTGGCCGCCCGACGCATAGCGTACCCGTGCCACGTTTCCGTGGTGGAGCACGGCATGCACACCGCGGAGCGCGAGCGCAGCCGAGTCGTCGATAGCGACGATCTTGGCGTTGGCATGTGGGCTGTAGAGGACCTTGGCGATCAGCGTGCCGGACAGGCTGACGTCGTCGGTGAACGCCGGGTTGCCCTTGACGAGCTTGATGGCATCGACTTTGGTCTCGGCCCTTCCGACGATGCGGGTCTCCGGAACATCGGGGCTCGGCACGACTCGAGGAGCTATAGCCGGGAAGTCTCTTGTGGGTGCTTCCGAGTGGTCCTTGTCGGTGAGCGGGTCGAGGAATACCACGTCGACGCTCTCCGGTGTTTCGCCGCGCATCACAGCTGCCGCGCGCATCACGGCGTGCACCGGGCGGAGATACCCGGTCTCGCGGTCGAGGATCCCGGAGAAGGCGTCTCTGACGTCGTCCTCGGTTGGATTCGGGTTTCGAGAGATCAGCGCCTTCGCAGCGAGAATCATCGCGGGAGTCGAGTACCCCGACTGAATCGCACCGGTCTCGATGAATGCTGCCTGGATCGGGTGAAGGGTGCCCGGGCTGCTGAGTCCTTCGATCGTCTCGATCTCATGGCCGTCGGCCTGCGCTGCGAGCATCAGGTCGGCCGTGATCAGGGTGCTGTCGACGAGTACGGCGGCTGCGCCGGTCTCGCCGGTCTCTGACCCGAATCGGACACTGTGGTAGCCGCCCTTGCGGAGCACGGCACGGAGCGACTCGTGTGGCCGGCAGTCGAGTTCGACTTTGGTCCCGTTGATCGTGAGGGTGATCGTCATCAGGATGCACCTCCCGTCGCGGCTGCCACGACTCGGTCTGCGAGCACCTGTGCAAGGGCCGAGCGATATGCCGACGTTCCCCGGAAGTCGGGAGGCGGATCGAGATCCTCGATGTGATCGGGATCGACGATCACTGGAACTGGGGCGACGCCGGTCATCGCCAAACGAACAGTGACTCCATCGCTGTACGCCACGGCCATGACAATCGGCCGGTCCATCGGTGTCCGGCCCACCCGATCGGCGGCTGCCCGGCCAGATGTGTGGACCGTGATGGCAGTGATGATCGCTCCGTTGGAAAGGCCTCCGTCGCCGAGAACGTCTTCGATGGAGTGTTCGGTGGCAGATCCGGCTCGGGCGAGTGTCACGCGAGCCCCGAACGCAAGCAGGCCGGCGAGCAGTTCGCTCTCAGGGTCGGCAGTCCCGATGGTCCCTCCGACAGTCGCCATGGCACGGATCGTGCTCGGGGCTTCGCGGCGTGCGAGGTCTCGCAGCACGGTTGGGATGAGGGCGGAGTCGACGAGGTCCTGGAGGCGGGTTGTTGCTCCGACACGAACCCCATCGCCGTCCACATCGACACCGGCGAGGTCCAAAGCCTGGAGATCCACAGCGGTCGACGCTGCACGAGCCGGGGCAGCGTTGACCGACGTTCCGCCGGCAAGT
>CBFDAN010000284.1:0-3057 GCA_965602815.1 uncultured bacterium | reverse complement strand
CTCGGTGAAGTACCGGACCACCTGCAGGATCGCCGCCGTCACGGCGATGAGGGCGCCCGTTGCGATTGCGCGCGACAGAATGTTGGTCTCGGAAACGTCAAAGATCAGGACGACGAGGATCCACAACGCTGCGAGCGGGAGAACCCAATTCCTGAACGTCGCCACCGGCTTCTCCAACAGGGACCCCCGTTGCCGGAGCCGCTCCTGCACCTCCCCTGCGCCGATGATGAGCACCGGCAGGAGAACTACAAGGAGGGCGGCCCAGAGCGCGTCGGTACTCGTCAGGAGGGTGCTCACGGCGCCGACCTCTCGTCCGAGTCGGAAGCCACAGCCACCCAGGCCGAGACGTCACCCGAATTGGCGGCCACAAGGCGGCGCCCTTCGGGGAGGCGGTCGCGGACTTCGGCCGTGACCAAGACCTCGCCCGGTCCTGCAACACCAGCGATAACCGTGGCGTGCTCGGCGGTAGCCCCCCACAGGTCGTAGATGAGGCGGGCATTGCCGGTGAGTCCGACGGTGACCGGCCCTGTGTCCACCCCTCCCGAGATATCGAGATCAAGACCATTCTCCTGTGCGAATCGCCGAACCTCAGCGCGAACGGCGAATGCAAAGCGGACGGTCCGAGGGGCATGATCGAGATACGGTGTCTCGACGCCACACACGGCGTGGTACGTGTCGCCCATCACCTTGACACGCTCGAGCCCGTTGACAGCAGCAACACGGTCGGCAGTATCCACGATGGTATGCATCAGGTCCCGGTTCGCCTCGGTGTCACGCGTGCGGAACAGCTCGTCGAGGCCGTCGACGACGAGCACGACAACACTTGCGTGGGGCCCCGTCTCGACCACACGACGGTCGCCCCCACCCACAGCATCGGCGACCGCAGGCGGAAGCAATGCAACAAGAACGCTCGTCTTCTTCGCGAGTGCGTCCGTGACGGCTTGTTTGCGGTTTGCGAGGTTCTCGACCATCGCGTTCAAGTGTCCAGAAAGAACGCGGAACTCCCTGGCACCGCTGGACGGCACTTTGGTATTGTCGCTGCCGTCCTGGATCCGCTGCAGTGCAGAACTGATTGCGCGCAGCGGATTGACAAACGAACTCGCCCAGGCCACCGCGAAGAAGGTCAGCGCGACCACGATGACCGACGTGAGGAGAACGTTGCCGCGGACGTAGTCGCTGACCGGAGCATCGACTTCGGCGCGTTCCTGCTCAACGAGGATCACCCAGTCGAAGTCTTCGGACTCGAGAGGCTGGTAGGCGGTGTACACCTCTTCACCCAGGTAGCTCGTGTCCGAAGCGAAGCCGGACTCGCCCTGAAGTGCGGCTCGAACGGCAGTGCCGTCGACATCCTGGAACAGGACCGTGGTGCCCAGGGCTCGCATCTGGTTCTGCTCCTCGGCGGTGGCGAGACCGAGTTCATCGACATGCAATAGATACGCGCTGGGATCCTCCACGAACGCCCGGGAGTCGGACCGCATCCGGGCATCCGGTCCCGCGAGATAGATCTCGCCGGTCTCGCCGAGTTGGCCGGATTTCCAGTCGACCGACATGATCTCGTCGATGACCTCGTTGGAGAGGCTGGCGGCGAGGACGCCGACGAGGGTGTCACCATCAAAGAGGGGGGTTGCGGCGAAGGCCGTCGGCTCGTCGAATCCGGGGGTATACGTGGTGAAGTCGACGCCGAACACGACACCCGGTTCACCCGACGAGATGGCCTTCGTGGCGAGGCGGGCCAGGGTGGTTCCGCTGTGAGGGCCACTGTCGAGGCTTGTACCGAAGTCGATGCTCTTGTCGGTCGAGTAGACAATCGTACGTGTCTCGGGTTCGATCAGGAAGACATCTGCGAATCCCAGCCGATCGGAGGCGGCGCGCAGGATGGGATGGAGGTCCTTGTGGACCTCGGTCCACATGCTGCCGTCCTCGGCATCGGTCAGGAGCCTCTTCTCACCGATCGCCAGGGGGTTCTGCGCGATGTACGCCGACTGAAGATAGACCGCCGCAGAACTGAGCCCAGACGAGAGTTCGAGCACGTCCACGGGAACGCCGCGGACTGCCTCGAGGCGAGGGACGAACTCGTCGAGATAGAACCCGCCGATGGCGGTTCGCTCGGCTTCGAGCTCGTCAACACTCAGTTGGTCGAGTTCGTCGTACGCTGCCGCGAATTCCTGAACGCCGTCGATCGCAGCTCGGCCCACCCCCATCGCTGCAAGCGATGCCTCGATCTGTTGGAGGTAGGCGTTGATCTCCGCAGCTCTCGCACCCGCGGCAGAGGTCAGGCGGTCGTGGACCAGATCCTCGCCGTCGCTCCCGGATCCGGCGACCGCAATGATGACAGAACCGACGAGGGAAACGATGCTGACGATGAGGATCCCGATCGCCAGGCGCGTCGCAACCGACGTGTGGCGCGCCCACCACCCGACGTTCCCTCCCGTCGGTGTTTCAACCACCTCGGCTTCGTCGATCATTGTGCCCTCAGTCACGGCTCGGAGGTTAGCCGCGGTCTGAATGCCGGCACCAAGGCACAAATCTACCGCCGGCGACCGCGGGCAACGATCGACTGGGTTCTGCCGGACTTCGGGCCGAAGGACTCGTGCCAGAACCCCACCGGGCTCCTGGTTCGAGGGCCTACTGATCCTCGAGCGCGGCGACCAGGGCTCGCAGTGCGCGGGCGCGGTGCGAGACGTCGTTCTTCTCGGCGTCGGACATCTCCGCGTACGTCCGGTCCCCCACCGCGAACACCGGGTCGTATCCGAATCCGCGTTCACCTCGCCGTTCGTCAGCAATCGTCCCCTCAAGCGTGCCTTCGACGATCAACGGCGTGGAACCGGGGACCACGAACGCGATCGCCGTTCGGAATCGCGCCGACCGGAGTGCGACGCCGTCGAGATCGGCGAGGAGTCGATCCACGTTCTGCTCGTAGGTGGCGTCCGGCCCGGCGAAACGGGCACTGAACACCCCGGGCCGACCATCGAGCGCGTCGACTTCGAGGCCGGTGTCGTCGGCGAGCGCTGCGAGACCGGTGGCTTCGCTCACCGCAACGGCCTTGAGCAGCGCGTT
>CBFDAN010000283.1:0-3058 GCA_965602815.1 uncultured bacterium | reverse complement strand
GGATTCGACTACAAGTAGCGGATCGTGCCGTGACTACCGTGTGAAGCAGAGCATATTTGCAGAAACGGCACGCAGGGAAACGAAATGACGAACCGAAGCGACGAGGGGGGCGAGCCACCAACTCGCTCCCTTCGCGCGACCAGGCCCCGACAGGTCCGTGCCGAGGCCCTCCTGTTGGAGTCGATCATCACGCATCGTCCGCTCCCGGGCATCAACCGCGTCGTTTCGTTTCCTGATCTTGGTCCCGACACCGGTGCGGGAGCGGTGGTGCTCGTCGACGATCGAGAGCCATCGGGGTTGGGATTCCCACCGCAGATCCGCATCGTCGACGACGAGACGCTCAAGACACTGAGCTCCGAACACGAACTGCCGGTCCTCAGGTTCCTCCAGGCAGAGACCGTACAGGGCAAGATCACCGTTCGACTCCAGCTTTCCATCGCGCTGCCGACCGGCGACCCAGTACCCCTCGAAGGCATCGTCGCAACCTTCAGCGACAGCGACCCCCTCACCGCCGTCGAGCCGACACACGTCCTGGCCTTCTAGCCTCCCCCACTGCATCCATCCGCCAGGGACACTGTCCACGGCTGTCGCAGCGACAACACCCGGTCGGCGCCGCAACAATCGGACTCGGTGATTGGCCACGTAAGACTGCACTCTCGAACCGGATGCGTCAGCAATGGCCGCCCGCGAACGCCCGGATGATTCGGACGGTCATAGCCCAGCCGCACGGCTGGTACCAAGACTCCCGAAGATCCTCCAGTCAGATCGCATGATCACCCCTCACAACGCCCGGCGACGCAGCGGCCAACCTCAGGTGACAGGCATCGACGAGGAGAGCTGCGACGCCGCCGCTGATCACTCCGGAGGGAAGCCGCTCAACCGTCGACCGCCTCGAACTGGTCGAGAGAGAAGCTCAAGCCGCCATCGACGGCAATGGCGCCGAGGTCGATCTGGACCAGCACCGGGTATCCGAGCACCTGGTTGTAGAGAACAGCTACCTCGACGTCCCCCGCGATCGCTTCCCGAATCATGTCGAAGATCTCCTCAACGCGATAGCCCGCGGCCACTTCCGGCGAGACGGGGGATCCGTCCCTCGTCACCGACACGATCTCGCCGTCGATGATCTCGACCGCGAACGGCCCGGTGTAGTCTGCCGTCGCCATGGCGTGGATCGTCAGCTCATAGCTGTAGGTGTCGACGCCGGCAGCTGCCCAGCGCCCCACGGCCTCCTCCAATGCCGACAACTCGACTTGTCCGGCAGCCCGGTCCACGTCGATCGGACGCAGGTCGGTCATGGTCACTACCAGCCGTGCCGGCAGTTCTTCGAGCACGGGGTCGTCACGGAGTACCTCGATATCAAGGCCCACCCAAACGGGGTAGCCGAGTAGCGGATCGAAGCGTGCGGAACCTGTGAAGCGAATCCCATCTTCGACGACTCCGCCGACCGACGCCATGAGATCCTCCAGATCTGAGAACATATCGTCGACCGCTATTGGCGTGATCGACCCGCCCAGGGATTCGTCGTAGAGGATGTCGTAGGACACGATTCTGTCGCCGTCGATCCGGGTCACGACGCTTCCATTGAGCGGACAATCGCACCAGACGGTCAGCGTGTACTCGTAGGCATCCGGCCGTTTCGCCTTCCACAGTTGCTCAGCAGCCGCGATATCGGACAACGAGACGTCATCGCCCGGCAGCCCGGGCTCAAGGGTGTGCACCAACCAGCGGATACCACCGTCCACCGGACGCGACTCCGCGTCGATATCAACCTCGACCGGGTAGCCCAACTCTTCGGCGTATACAACATCCGTGCTCAGGCCCTCATCGAGCGCCGCTTCGATCTCATCGAACATCTCCTCGACGCTCGGCGACGACCGGACGGGATCGAACCTGTCGGCGTCCCAGACGACGACCTGCCGGGGAGCTGAGAGCAGCGGCCCACACTCGCCGCAGTCGTTCTCGAACTCGTAGTGATAGGAGTCGAAGCCCACCGCAGCCCACTTGCCGCGTGCCTCATCGAGCGCCGCATAGCCATCGGCAACAACCGACGTCGACGTGACCGCAGGTTCACTGGTGGCCGGGACGGCTTCGACCGCACAACCCGCCAGAGCGAGTACACCGGCCACCAACAACACTCTCATAGACACAACACTAGGACGGCGCCGACAGCCGAATGGTTCCCAGATTCGGCGAAGAGGCCCTCAACCAGGCCACCAGGGGGTGTTCTGGTTCTGGATCATGGGGTGGATTGTGCCCATACACCGCAGCGGTTGGTCATCGGAATCCGTACACGTCACCTGTCGCGGCCGATACCGTATACGCATGCGGATGAGACTCCTGTTGACTGTCGGCATCGTGGCGCTGTCGATGCTTGGGTTGTCGGAGCCGGCGGGCGCAACCGGCGGCGAGGGCGAGGCGTGGCCCTCCTTCACCGAGTCGAGCTCATGCGGAGCGCAGCGGGTCATCACACCCCATGCGGAGGACCGGGGATGGATGGCGGGTGGCGAACTCCTCAGGGGTGAGTTCGCGGCTCTGTTCGGCCGAACCGTGGACCAGGTCCGATCGAGCCTCGTGCGCTGGGAGGTGCCCGGTTCGTCGGAGGTGCTGACGATCCATGACCGCGCCCTTCCGGCGTTCGAGCGGGCCGCGTCGAACGTCGAGGCCTCACTGGCCGCGGGGGCCGAGTACCGCATCGACCCCGCGTCCACCTTCGCAGCAGCCGCTCGGACGATTGGGGGCAACTGGCGGATCTCCCGCCACACCTTCGGGATCGCGATCGACGTGAATGCCCGGTCGAACCCGAACCGTTCCGACAACACCCTCGTCACCGACCTCCCCGAGTGGTGGGTCGATGCCTTCCTCGATGCCGGGTTCTGCTGGGGTGGCCTGTGGATCGGTTCGAAGGATGCGATGCACTTCGCATGGCAGGGACCGGCGTTGTCGGGGTACGAGACTCTCCCTTTGCCGTACGAGCCATTGACCGATTCCGTCCCCTTCACCTCGCCGTCGGCGAGGGTGCGCGTCGTTCCACCCGCACCCCGTGGGACCTTCACGACGG
>CBFDAN010000282.1:0-3060 GCA_965602815.1 uncultured bacterium | reverse complement strand
GGTTGTTCGATACGAAGTATGCGCTAGGTGCGGACACCGGGGCATCCACCGAGATCACCGGGATGCCTTGTGATGACGCTTCTTCGATCACGGCGTCGAGCGCCTCACGGTCGGCCGGGTTGATGATGATCGCGTCCACACCCTGCGAGATGAGGGTCTGGATGTCGGCGATCTGTCCGGCGACGTCGGTGTTCCGGTTCTGGAGCACCACTTGGTCGACGTTGCCGCGAGCGAGGGCCTCTGCCTTGATGGCACACACCATCTGCTCACGCCATGCGTTGCCGACGAGCGTGTTCGACACACCGAGCGTGAACATCTCGCCGTCGGCCATCGCCTCCGTCGTCGTGGTCTCGTCGGCCATCGCCTCCGTCGTCGTGGTCTCGTCGGCCATCGCCTCCGTTGTGGTGGTCTCGTCGCCGGCTGCCGCCGTCGTGGTGGTGTCGTCGCTGTCGCTGCTACATGCAGCAGCTACCAACGCCAGCACCATGAGCAGCAGGACAGCCCGCAGACCCATTGTCCAGTTCTTCATGTATCCGTTCCTCCTGTATCCGTCCGTGGCCAAGGTGTGGCCGTTGCTTTCTTCTGACCGGCTCGTGTGAGCCGAGCGGTGGGTGAAGCGTGAGGTTGCAGGTCCAAGTCCGTCAAGAGTCTCCTCGGTTGTTCGCGGTCACAAGCGCGACGTCGATCCGGTCGGGGTCGAAGATGTGTTCGATGACCAACGCGGCCGCACCAATGATCCCGGCTCGGTCGCCAAGCGTACCGGTGATGATCCGGAGCTCGCTTGTGCTCAGCGCAGTCGACCGCTGGTAGACGGTTTCGCGGATTCCAGCGAGCAGCTGCTGCCCCGCCTCCGCGAGGTCTCCCCCTATGGAGATCACGGCCGGGTTGAGCAGGTTCACGGTGGCTGCGAGCACCAAACCGATGAGCCGGCCTGCGTCGCGCACCGCCCGGATGGAGTCGCGGTTGCCGGCCTGAACGAGCGCCACGACGTCGCGGCTACCGACTGCTTCATGCCCATCGGCACGGAGGTCCCGTGCAATGGCCGCGCCACCGGCCGACGCTTCGAGGCAACCCGGGTTCCCACAGCGACACATCACGTTTGCAGGACCCGCCTGGATGTGGCCGATGTCGCCGGCCGCACCGCGGGCACCGCGTTGCAGATGGCCACCGACGATGAGGCCGGACCCGATTCCGGTGCCGACCTTGACGAAGATCAGATCCTCGACCTGCGGCTGCATCACCCAGTACTCGCCGAGTGCCATGATGTTCACGTCGTTGTCAACGAGCACGGGAACGCCGTATCGCTCCGTGAAGCGATCGCGAATCGGATAGTCATCCCACCCCGGCATGATCGGCGGATGGATCGCCCGCCCGGCGGCGAAGTCCACAGGTCCCGGCACACCAATGCCGATGGCCCGAACGTCTCGCGCCGATTGTCCGGCCTCCGCTGCGAGCGAATCGAACGTCTCAAGCACCCAGGACAGCACAGCGTCGGGACCGTCCGCAATGTCGAGGTCGCGGCAAGCTTCAGCCAAGGGGGTTGCCTCGAGGTCACATACCGCAAGGCGGGAGTGAGTGGCGCCGAGGTCGGCTACGAGCACAATCCCCGACCCTGCGTTGAAGCCGAGCATGGTCGGGGGCCGACCTCCGGTGGAGACCGCCTCGCCCACCTCCCCGACGAACCCCTGGGCAATCAAGTAGTCGACGCGCTGAGAGATGGTGGAGCGGGCGAGCCCCGTCGTTGATACGAGTTCGGCTCTGGTGATGGGGCTGCGGCGACGAATAACATCGAGGAGGTTGCCCGGTGATCCGCTCGCTGCGCCTTCGCCCATTCCGTCACTCAACCAGCAACTATTGACCGTGTCAAGAACAAAGTCGGATCGAGGACCGGGAACGAGATGTGCGACCCGTTGGTGTGGCCCGAGCCGCAATCCAGTGGACGTGGTGTTCATCGTGCTGTTCTCAGGATGGTTCCGGCTTCGCAAGGACATTGGCCGACCGACGCGAGTGTTCAGCGTATGCGGCTTTGAAGAGCTCGCCTGAACGTTCTGCTCCAACCACGGCGGCACCACTCAAGACCGGAGGCAACACACCCCGAGCCGCCAGCAGCGCTGCGGTCTCGACCTTGATCTCGTTGGTGATCGCGATGTTCGATAGCGATGAACCCGGCCCGACCCGTGTCTCCGGTCCGTCAATCTCAACGAGGGAGTCGCCGGGTGGAGTACCAAGGTCAATCACGATGTCAGCATGGTCCATCAACCGGGTACCCGAAGAGTGACCGGACGCCGTGGCTGAGGAATGGGCGATCGATGTGACGGCGATAACGGGCAGTCCCCTCTCGCGAGCTCCGATGGCCATCTCTATCGGGACGGCCGTCGATCCACTCGAGCTGAAGATCATCATGGCGTCGGTCGGTCCGAAGTCGAAGTTGGCAAGGATCTCCTCGGCGAGACCCTCGACACGCTCGATGTACATCGCCTGTCGCTGACCATTGGCGCCTGTTACCTGCGTGTGAAACGTCATCGAAAGTTCGACGATTGGATTGAATCCGGGATACGACCCGTATCGGGGGAACATCTCCTCGACGGGGATACGCGAATGGCCCGTCCCGAACAGATGGACCAGGCCGCCCGACCCGATGGCCTCGGCGCAGATCTCGGCCGCCGATCCGATGGCCTCGAGCTGCGTCGATTGAAGGTACTCGAGAAGGCCGATCGCCTTGGTGATCCAGCGCCCGCGTACGCCCGCTACCGGGTCTTCGCTACCGTGCATTCGAATGTCGCCTTGCTTCTTTCGCCCGGGGTGAGTAAATGTATAGACAGGTTAGGGACGGCGTATTGAGGCCGTCAAGATGAGCCGGAGGAGCAACAGGTGAGCTCAGGCCCCCGATACCTCGAGATCGCGAACTACCTGCGAGAACTCGTCGCGAACGCTGAACCAGGCGAGCGTCTCCCTTCCGACGCTGAACTGTGCGAGCGATTCGGCGTCAGCCGCATGACCGCCCGACAGGCGGTCATGGTCCTCGCGAACGAACACCTCCTTGAACGCAAACGCGGCTCC
>CBFDAN010000281.1:0-3091 GCA_965602815.1 uncultured bacterium | reverse complement strand
CGTACGACCTGATGCAGGACATCAACACGCGGGGTACCTATCTCGTCTCGAAGGCCTGTATCCCATACTTGAAGCAGGCGGTGAACCCGCACATCCTCACCCTCAGTCCCCCACTCAACCTCGCCCAGCACTGGTTCCAGAACCATGTCGCCTACACGATCGCGAAGTACGGCATGTCGATGTGCACGCTCGGGATGTCGGCCGAGTTCGCCGGTGAGGGCATCGCAGTCAACAGCCTCTGGCCACGGACGATCATCGCAACGGCAGCCGTACAGAATCTCCTCGGCGGCGACGCCGCCATGCAGCAGTCCCGCAAGCCGGAGATTCTGGCCGATGCGGCGTATGAGATCTTCAACCGGCCGAGTCGCGAAACCACCGGCAACTTCTACATCGACGACGAGGTCCTCGCCGCAGCCGGGGTGACCGACCTGTCCGGCTACGCCTACGTGCCGAACGCGGAACTTCAACGAGACATCTTCCTCGACAAATAGGCGTGTTCCGCACTCTTGCCTTGACTGTCGCGGCTCGGAAACATGCGATCATCCAATCCGCAGCACTGCCCGCCAGCAAGGTTGAGCATTTGAACACGAGCGAGGCGTTTTCGGCCGGCTCACTCAAGATGCAGCTCGGCGTGCCGAAGACACCATCACCGTGCGAGTGTCCGTCTTCACAGCCGCTTTGATGTTGGTTGCTGCGTCCTGCAGCAGCGCACCTCTCGTCGTGTCTGACATCGAGACGACAGGGAGTTGGAATCCCGTGCCCGACACCGACGGCGGCCTCGCCGGTTTCGCACGGACCGACGGGGACCGGATGCTGATCAGCACCGACGCGGGAGTTCGGGATTTCGTTGCCGGAGTCAACCTCGGACCAACCATCCCCGGGAGGCAGCCGGGTGAGCAGGCAATCGCTGAGGAAGACTTCCGGCGTTGGTTCCCGCAGATGGCGAACATGGGTTTCCGGGCGCTCCGGGTCTACACGATCATGCCGCCGGCCTTCTACCAAGAACTGCGGGCGTACAACCTGGCAAACCCAGATGCCCCGTTGCTGTTGATCCACGGAGTATGGATTCCTGAAGAACGGTTCTATGAGACCTTCGACCTGTTCGATTCGGAGATTGTCGCGGAGTTCAAGACAGAGATCGAGAGGGCGGTCGGGGTCGTCCACGGCGATGTCACCCTGCCGGACCGCCTCGGCCACGCCAGCGGTACCTATGACGCCGACGTCTCGCCTTGGCTGATGTCGTGGGCGATCGGGGTCGAATGGGATCCTTTCGCCACTTCGGCATCCGACATTGCCAACTCAGGCACGCCTGCCTATCGGGGCACGTACTTCGAAAACACCACCGGCGCTTCTCCTACCGAGGTGTGGCTCGCCGAGATGCTCGATCACCTGGCCGAACTCGAAGCCGAGCGCGGCGTGACGATGCCGCTGACCTTCGTCAACTGGCCAACCACCGACCCCCTTCGTCACCCGGATGAAGTACCGGAGGAAGATATGGTCGGTGTCGACCACAACCACGTGCTAGCGACGTCGGCGTGGCCGGGCGGCTACTACGCCAGCTACCACGCCTATCCGTACTACCCCGATTTCCAGCGGTCCGAGGAGGGCATCGCAGGATTCCGGCTGGGCGGCGAGGAAGACAACTACGCCGGGTACCTCACCAAGCTGAAGAACCATCACGCGGGCATCCCCGTTGTCATCACCGAGTTCGGAGTGCCCTCGGCAATGGCCTCAGCTCACTTCGGACCGCAGGGCCGGAACCAGGGCGGCCACAACGAGCGAGACCAGATGCGCATCAACGCGGATCTGTTGCGAACCATCGAAGAGGTCGGCCTGTCGGGCGCATTTGTATTCGAGTGGGTCGACGAATGGTTCAAATTCACATGGAACACGATCGACTACGAGCTCCCGCCGAACCGAAGGAACCTGTGGGTCAACCCGTGGACGAATGAAGCCCACTTCGGGGTTGTGGCCACAGACCCGGGAACCGACCAGACGGTCGATCTCGACGGCGACGAAGACGAATGGGCCACAAACGGCTCCCAAGTGATCCTGGAATCCGCCGGATCGGTGAGGGAAGTGAGGGCACTCAAGGACGAAGGGTACCTCTACCTCCAAATCCACACAGACGAGCCAGACCTGTGGCTGGAGACACCGGTGGTGGTGGGGTTCGGAGTCCTTGCCGGCGATAGCGGCGGGCTACCGGGCACCGATGGGATCTACCCCCAGTCCGATTATGCAATCGTGCTCGACGACGGCGAAGGTCGCATGCTCGTTCGTGCCTCCAACGATCCTTATGCCATCCAGTACGCCTGGAAGAGGAACTACGAAGCTGTCAACCCCGCCGACTTCCAGGAAGGAAGTGGCGTCTGGAACGTTCAGCGCCTCCTCGTCAACCACCCGCTTGTCGTTCCTTCCACCGGCGAGAGCCTCTCGGCAGAGGTGATCGCACCAGGTGAGATGGTCTTCGGCACCAGCGACCCGAGCGACGCCGATTTCGACTCTCGGTCCACGTGGTCGGCCAAGGAAAGGGTAATCGAACTCCGAGTCCCCTATCAGGCGATCGGCTTCGCAGACCCGTCGTCCTTGCAGGCCTACCGGATCGAAGCAGACGGAAGCGTCGGCGCCGAAACGGTTGAGCGGGTCGGAATAGCGATCGTCGTCGGCGATGTCGTGTTCGAGACGGCAGGTTACGCGTGGGAAGCATGGCAGACACCCGAGTGGCACGAGCGCATCAAGGACGGCGCCGACGTTCTCGCCACAGCGTTGATCGCCGCCAATACCGCCTAGCCGGGCCCGACGAGCACCACATCATCCACCGGCCGACGTCGGCATGACGGGGATCTCCAGCCTCATCACGCTCTGCGTGTACCGCCACCGCTGCGTCCAAGGACCGCGGGAACCTGCTCCACCGTGACATGAACGGTCGCTCGTTCACCCCGTGACGAGTACGGCCGCGCCCTCCACGAGACCTTCCTTGAGGCGGATCAGCGCCAGATTCGCATCACCAAGCGGGTAGACGTCAGGAACCGTTCGGATTGGGATCTCGGCGGCCAGGTCGAGGAACTCCGCGGCATCTTGCCGGGTGAAG
>CBFDAN010000280.1:0-3091 GCA_965602815.1 uncultured bacterium | reverse complement strand
ACCAGCGCCGTATGCGTCGAATCCGACGCGCTCATCTGGATGACCCCGCCACCCGGACCTGTGGTCTTCCATCCCTCCGGCAGGCCGAGCAGATCAACCAGCCAATCCGCGACGACCTCCTCTATCTCGGTCGCAGCTGGGCTCGTCGCCCACAGCATGCCCTGCACACCGAGACCGGCGGAGACCAACTCACCGAGAATCGAAGGCGGAGAGGAGTTCGCCGGGAAGTAGCCGAACCAGCCCGGCGACTGCCAATGTGTGATCCCCGGCATCACGACGTCGTCGAGATCCCGCATCACGGCGTCGAACGGCTCCGGCTCCTCGGGTGCAGCCGCAGGAAGCTTCGCGCGAATATCGCCGGGTGCCACCGTGGAAACGACCGGGCGCTCCGAAACCGTTTCCATGTAGTTGGCGACCCACTCAACGATGTCATGCCCATACCGCCGAAACTCCTCCGGCGACATGTGATAGGAGTCCCCGGTCCCCTCAGCTTCTGGCGGTGTCACGTCTCACGTCTCATGTCTCGTGTCTCACGTCTCATGTCTTGCCACTTGGTACTTCCCGAAGGTACTTCAGCAACTCCCTCACCATGAACGCGGTTGCCCCCCACAGCGTCCCTTCTTCGAACTCATAGAACCACAGATCGTGACCGTAGAAATCGCGAGACTCCCACCGGCTCTCGTCAAGCAAGTGGTCAATCGGAGGCTCGATGATGCTGTGGACTTCCGCCGGATCCGGGATCAACTCCTCCGGACGGTCGATCCGGGCCACAACCGGAACAATCAGCGTCGTACGACTCCGGGTCGTCACGGGAGTGAGTCCACCGAGGATCTCAGCGACATTCTCCGGCGGAAGCCCGATTTCTTCCCATGCCTCACGTTTCGCGGTTGCGATTGGATCCTCGCCCTCCTCGCGTCCGCCGCCTGGAAAGACGACATCCCCGGGATGGGTCCGCATGTGCTCCGGGCGGCGGGTGAAGATGATCCGATCCGTTCCGTCGCTGTCTTCGTAGATCGGCACGAGCACGGCGTAGCGGGCATCGGGAGGGGATGCAACCGCTGGGAGAGCGGCGAGTTGTATCCAGAGGTCCATATCCAGAGCATAAGTCGATAGGCTGCGTTCGATGGCGCCGCGTATCAACAGTCGCCCACGGCACACAGCACGTCTGATCATCCGCCCGTTCCGTCGCCGGGACGTGGCGCCGATGCACGACGCCATCAACGCATCGCTTCCGGAACTCGCGCAATGGCTCCCATGGGCCATCGGCTACGACCGGTCGGTTTCGCAACGCTTCGTCCGCGAGTCGGCGTCCGCCTGGAGCGACGGCCGAGCATTCGACTTCGCAATTCGTCTCTCAGAAGAGCCGGACCTTCACGTCGGCAACGTATCGGTGTGGCCGACGTCCGCCCCGAACCGAACCGGCGAGATCGGCTATTGGGTCCGCACGGATCTCACCGGGGAAGGCATCGGAACCGAAGCGACCGGTCGCGCGATGCAAGTCGGATTCGAGGAGCTCGAGTACCACAAGATCATCTTGCGAATCGCCGCCGGCAACGAACAGTCGGATCGGATCGCCAAACGCCTCGGCTTCAACTACGACGGCATGCTCCGCCACGAAGTGAAGGTGGGCGACACATGGCTCGACCACTCGGCGTGGAGTGTCCTCGAGACTGAGTGGCCCGGAATCAAGAAGCAGTTGCTTTCGGACGGAGTCCTAGGGCGGCGCTGACGCGAAGCGGATGGTTGAGAGGTGCTCCGTAGTCCGTAGTACGTAGCGGATTCGCGAATGTGGACCGCAAGCCTCATCGTCGCGATCCGAGCCCCCAGAGCCCCCCTCCGCTCCCTTCCATCCGGATACTCGCCCACCCCCACCTGCGGCGGGAGGCGCTAGAACGAGTAAGGGCGGCCCCCTGGGGCCGCCCTTACTTCTTGAGCTGAAAGCTCTCTAGAAGTCCATTCCGCCCATGCCGCCGCCGTGCTCGTGACCACCGGCACCCATCGGAGGAGCGTCTTCCTTCTGCTCAGCGACCAGCGACTCGGTCGTGACGAGCAGCGCCGCGATCGAAGCAGCGTTCTGCAGCGTCGAGCGGGTCACCTTGGCGGGATCGATGATCCCCGCCTCGATGAGGTCGGTGTACTCACCCTTCGCAGCATCGAAGCCCTCGTTGCCGCTGCACTCATTGAGCACCTTGTTCACTACAACGCCACCTTCGAACCCGGCGTTCACCGAGATCTGACGGAGCGGAGCCTCGAGCGCACGCTTGACGAGTTGACGCCCGGCCTTCACATCGTCGGTGCCACCGCGGAGCTTGTCGATTGCATCACCAGAACGGAGTAGCGCAACGCCGCCACCTGGGACGATGCCCTCCTCAACAGCAGCGCGGGTCGCCTGAATTGCGTCCTCGATCCGATGCTTCTTCTCGTTGAGCTCGACTTCCGTCGCAGCGCCAACCTTGATGATGGCAACACCACCGGAGAGCTTCGCGAGACGCTCTGCGAGCTTCTCACGGTCCCAGTCGGAATCCGAGTTGTCGATCTCCGCGCGAATCTGCTTCACACGGGCTTCGACGTCGGCATGGCTGCCGACGCCTTCGACCATCGTGGTGTTGTCCTTCGAGATGACAACCTTGCGTGCCTTGCCGAGCAGATCCATTGTGACGCTGTCGAGCTTGAGACCGACCTCTTCCGAGATGACGGTTCCGCCCGTGAGGACCGCGATGTCCTGGAGCTGCGCCTTGCGGCGTTCTCCGAAGCCGGGCGCCTTGACGGCGACCGACAGGAATGTGCCACGGATCTTGTTCACGACGAGTGTCGCCAGTGCTTCACCTTCGACATCCTCCGCGACGATCAGCAGCGGCTTGCCCGACTGCATGACCTTTTCGAGGATCGGAAGCATGTCCTGGACCGAACTGATCTTCGAGTTGGCGATCAGCACGTACGGATCCTCGAGGACCGCTTCCTGCCGATCAGGGTCGGTGATGAAATACGGCGAGATGTAGCCCTTGTCGAACTGCATACCTTCCGTGAATTCGAGTTCGACGCCGAACGTCTGGCTGTCTTCGACGGTGATGACACCCTCGTTGCCGACCTT
>CBFDAN010000279.1:0-3112 GCA_965602815.1 uncultured bacterium | reverse complement strand
GCGTGGCCTCTATTCCGTTGATCGATCACGAGACCTCAGCTTAGGGAGTCCCTGTGACAGACTTGACGCTTTCGGAGCGTGTCAAGGGCACGCGACGCTACCGATTCGTCGTTTCGCGACGTGCACCGGCCCCGGTCCGATGTGCGCATCCCCACGTCCGCACGACTTCTCAGTACCAGATCACCTGACCGAAGCCGGGCAATGGGCTCTCCTCGGGAAGAGTTCGTGCTTCGCCGGCAGCGTAGCGCGCGGCCGTCCACGCTCCTGCGGCGGCATCGAGCACGTCATCGGATGGCACCGTACCCACCGCATCGGGGAGGCGATCGGGGATCGAGAGTCCGACGCCGGAGAGAAGCCTTCGCCGCTCGGCGTGTCCATTCCAACTCTTCTTCGAGAATGCCAGCGGGCGCCCAGCGAGAGCACGGAAGGTGACCTCCGGGTGGATCTCGACCAGCCTCGGATCTGACCGGGCGATCGTGTCGGTCTCGAGGATCCGCCGGCGTAGCGCGTAGCTCTGCGCGGTCAAACCCACGCCGTAGCGCTTGCGTGAGAGCCGTAGTGCGTCCTGATACGTTTCCGCCTCGAGCACGTCGCGAGGTGGTGTCGGGAAGACACTCGATGAGCGGGCGCCGATGAACCGTCGCGCCGCAGAATCAGCTGGACGGGGCGGTGCAATCGGCAAGCCGATCGGGATGTCGACGGCGACAACCTCCGCCTCGGGTTCGGCCGCCGCGAGGTCGGCCACCGTCTCGTAGGCGTCGATCGAAGCGATCCACCCGTCGACGGCGACGACCGCGATCCAGCCGTTCTTCCAGACGTCTGCACCGACGACTCTCGGCATGATCTCCTCCGGAACGGAGCGTACCGCGTGCAGATGACACGATGCCAGACGGCCCGAGCTTCGACAACCGGCCCGGTCTACCGATCTTTCGCGACTCCGCCGACCTTGTTGCCGAGCCACAGCTACGCGAATCCCGGGCCACTCGGACCGCCCAGTCGAGAATCGTCGTTGTCGAGTCGATCGGGAACAGACGTCCCGGTGCAGCGCGAGAGATCGGGGACCCGATGGACGCGAGCATTCCTGCGGCAATCAGGCCGGGAGACGGAACCCCACACAGCCGCCGGGGCCGGATTCGGCCCAGATCGACCCGTTCAACGCCTCGACGAAACTCCGGGCGATGGCCAGGCCGAGACCGGTTCCTCCGGTGGAGCGCTCCCTCGAAGGGTCCCCGCGACTGAATCGTTCAAACGCCTCGCTGACGAACTCCGGGTCGAATCCCGGTCCGTCGTCGAGCACGCGCACCACGGCACCGTCGTCGGTGCGCACCTCGACAACGACGGCGGAGCCTGCCGGAGCGAATCGGATTGCGTTGTCGAGGAGGTTGCGGAGAACACGGCTCACGGCCTCGGATCCACCGACTGCAACCACGCGTTGGTCGGCATTGAGTTCGAGCCGAACATCGACCGAAGTCGCCAGTGGCGTGAGGACCTCGATGGCTTCGTCGGCGAGTTCAGTGACGTCGATCGCTTTCTGCTCCATTTCGACCGACCCTTCTTCGAGGCGCGAGAGCAAGAACAGGTCGTCGACCAGGGAGCTGAGGACTCCCACATCCCGGTCCATCGATCGGAGATAACGATCAGGGTCGGGAGCAAGGCCGTCTTCAAGGGCTTCGATTGCGGCACGCAGCGATGCGAGCGGGGTACGAAGATCGTGGCCGATTGCAGCCAGGAACTGACGACGGGCAGTTTCGTGCGCTCGCCGCTCGGCGTCCTGCTGTTCGAGGTCGCCGGCCATGCGGTCGAAGGTTTCAGCCACCGTGCCGACCTCATCGGCGCGGACAACCCCCGTGCGGGCGCCCAGGTCTCCCGCCTGGATCCGCCGTGCTGCTGCGGCGGTTGCTTCGAGGTCCCGCGTGAGGTCACCACTCACCGAGACCGCGAATGCGACCGTCGTCGCAACAGCAAAGACGAGCACCACGAACAGCAGGTTGAGATCGTGACTCGACAGGAACATCTGTTGTGCAGCGAACCCCACGGTCACGGCGGCAATCACCAGCCCGGCGAGCCCAACGATCAGCACGCTGCGCCGGATCGAATCAGACCGACGGCCGGCCCAACGCAGCACGAGTGCAAGAACACCGGCAAGCACGGCAACCAGGAGGAAGATCAGCCCGAGCAGAAACCGATCCTCAGCGGTCGGCTGCATCGATATCTCGAACACGACCAGGCCGATGAGCACTGCCGCGAGAAACCAGATCACCGCCCTCATGGTTCGAACCGATAGCCGACACCCCACACGGTCGCGATCCAGCGCGGCTCGTTCGGGTCGCGTTCGATCTTGCGTCGAATGCGGCGGATGTGGACCGTGACCGTGGAAGCGTCCTGCCAGTCCGTCGACGAATCCCACACCTGCTCGAGAAGCTGACCCCGGGAGAACACCTGCTTCGGTGCACCGGCCAGGAACGCGAGGAGATCGAACTCCTTGGCCGTGAGATCGACAGGATCACCATCGACGCGCACTTCTCTGCTCCGGCCGTCGATCTCCAGACCATCGAACACGAGCGACGCCACCGGTGCTTGAGGTTCGGATCGGCCGGCTCGACGCAGGATTGTTCGAACGCGAGCGGCCAGTTCACGCGGCGAGAACGGTTTAACGACATAGTCGTCTGCACCAAGTTCGAGGCCGAGCACTCGATCTGTTTCGTCTGTTCGAGCCGTGAGCAGGATGACCGGGATGTCGGCCCGTTTGCGGAGCTCGGCGAGGATGCTGTACCCGTCGATCTCAGGAAGCATGACGTCGAGCACGATCAGGTCGGGCTTCTCGGATTCGATGAGGGCAACCGCGGCACGTCCGGCAGACGCCTGGAGGGTGGAATAGCCCTCACGTTCGAGGTACGTGCAAACGACCTCACGCACGATGTCCTCGTCATCCACCACCAAAACCGTACCGGCGGTCGCTTCCATGACCGTCATCGTAAGGCCAACGCGTCAACTCATATCTACTTCCGCCCGGAGTTCACGGTTTGTTCAGCGGTCGTTCCGGAGCCGTTCAGACGAGTGGTCCATCGTTGGTTCCGTCGTCAGAGCGGCGACATGCAGACGCAAGGAGCAA
>CBFDAN010000278.1:0-3119 GCA_965602815.1 uncultured bacterium | reverse complement strand
GCTTCGTTGGGTTCGCGTCCGAAGTGTCCGTGGTAGGCGGTGGATTCGTAGACGGGGTGCGCGAGGTCGATTTCGCCGACGATTCCGCCGGGAGATCAACGACCGTTCGTGTTCGCGGGCGGAGGCCACATTCGGCAATTGTGCGGCCTATGGCCCACCAACTCACAATGACGCCCAGCATGTCCGGCACATCGGCATTGCTTTGGGGGAGAGAGCAAGTTCGGCAGCAATTGGCGTGCGATGTTCCGGCGGTACACTCCGTTGTGATGGCGATTTCGCGCGCGGGCGGCGCGGTATTGGCGATACTGGATATCAGGGGAGCGGGCGATGGCTGATTCGGAGTCTGCGAACGACGCTAGTTCGGAGGCATCCTCTCCGATCAACTTGGACCACGGGTCGATGATCGCGGGGCTCCTCAATCCGGATGCCTATCCCCACCGCGTCGGTGAGATCACCCACATCCAAACCCATATCTCGTCCATCCTGCTGACCGGCACGCGAGCGTACAAGATCAAGAAGCCGGTCGACTTCGGATTCCTCGACTTCTCGACGATCGAACTCCGAAAGTTGAACTGTGATAGGGAAGTGGATCTCAACGGCAGGCTCGCACCCGATGTGTACCTCTCGGTCGAGCCCGTCCGCCTCGACGGCACGGACCTATTCATCGGTGAAGGCGCCGGCGCCATCGTCGACTGGGCCGTCTCCATGGAGCAACTCGATGGCGCGTGCCTCGGCGTGGGAGTCCTCGAACGCGGCAACCTGGGCCACCAGCAGCTGGATGACCTGGTCGAGATCCTCGTACCGTTCTACGAGCGGGCTCGACGCGGGCCCGACGTGGAGAAGTACGGCGAGATCGAAGCGATCAAGTTCAACACCGACGAGAACTTCGCGCAGACCGAGAGCTATGTCGGCAAGCTGATCTCACGTGATCGCTATGAGCACATTCGGGAGTGGACGGACCGGTTCTTCGTCGACCACGCGGATCTCTTGGAGCGCCGTATCGCGACAGGGAGGATCCGCGAGTGCCACGGCGACCTCCACCTCGACAACATCTTCTTCTGTGATCGCCCCGTGGTGTTCGACTGCATCGAATTCAACGATCGACTCGCCTGCGGCGACGTTGCCATCGATATTGGCTTCCTCGCCATGGACCTCGACGCGAGGGGACGCCCGGACCTGTCGCAACACTTCGTTGACTTCTTCATCGAACGCTCGGGGGACGACGACCTGCGCGAGATCATGGACTTCTACAAGACGTATCGTGCCTACGTGCGGGCAAAGGTGGCAGCCCTCACGTCCGAAGACCCTGGCCTCGACGGTTCGCAGAAGCGTCGTAATCGCAACGCCGCCCGGAACGCGTTCGGGCTGGCGTACCGGTATACCGGCGGGGATGCTCGACCGCCGCTGGTTGTCCTGTACGGCCTCATGGGAACGGGCAAGACCTCACTCGCCCGATACCTGAGGGAGGCGTACGGATGGCATGTGATCTCGACCGATGAGGTTCGCAAGCAGATCTCCGGCGTTGGCGAGGCGACGCGCGTCTGGGTGCCCTACAACACCGGGCTCTACTCAACCGAGATGAATGAGCGAACCTACGACGAATCGTGTCGTCGCGCCGGAGACCTGCTCGATGCTGGCCTGCCGGTCGCCATCGACGGCGCATTCAAGACGCGCGAGCAGCGCCAGGTCGTCGTCGACATGGCGCGCGAGCACGGCGCCGATGTGCACTTCATCGAGACCGTCTGTGATCCTGACACCCAACACCAACGGCTCGAGGAGCGTCAGGTGTATGACACCCGTTCCGATGGGCGGATCGAGCTCATGAAACGACAACGCAGCGAGTTCGAGGCCCCGAACGACGATGTCGCACACCTCTTTGAACGGGTTTCGACCGATGGTCCGATCGACGACACACGATCCCGCGTTGTGACCCGTCTGCGCGCGTTCGGCATGATCGAGTAGCGTCCTAGCGGCGGACGGAACTGCCGGGTCTTGCAGAGAGCCGATCTGTGACCCGAATCAGTCTGGGTCCGACGGAGTCTCCAGCAGGCGCGCACCAGTTCACCTCAGAGACTTGGATCATGTCGCCTCCCGACGATCCAGACGCTCGAACTTGGTTCTCTGCCTAGATCCCGCCTTCGTGCTTGAACGACAACTTGACCTTCGTGCGGAACGCAGCGATCGATCCATCGCTGGCGATCTGCATGTCGAGGTCGGTCACTTCGGCGACGCGTAGGTCTCGCAGCGAGTCGCCTGCCGTTGCCACCGCGGCCGCTGCCGCGTCTTCCCACGACGTCTCGCTTGTGCCGACGAGTTCGACGATCTTGTATACAGATCCCATGACACCTCCATGCTCGGGTTCTTGTTCGAGCATACGCGTAGCTCCCGACCGGCGGCCGGCTAATCCGAAGGATCGCTGCTATCCCACGGGGCGCATGTCGCCGCGTTCTACCGGTCGACTCTCGGGATCGACAGTCCCGCGCTCGTACATGTGGAGGAGTTCACGGCGAGACGCTTCGAGTCGCGAGACGGCCACGTTGCAGATGTGCACCAGCATCGCGTAGCCGAACACCCGGTCGCTCTCCATCGCTTCCCTGAGGAGCGCTGCGTCGATCCTCAGTGCTGTGACGGGAGTCAGGGCGACGGCTTCGGACGTCCCGAGATACGGCGGGAGCAGCCAAGACCAGCCCACAATCTCGCCGCCGTGGACGATCTGGAGCGTGCGCGACTCCGTCCTCCCAACGTGGAGGTTGAGGGCGACGTCACCTCTATCGATGAGGAAACAGGCCTCGGCGACCTTGCCCTCGCGAACGATCTTGTCGCCCGGCTCGAATGAGAGGTAGGAAAGCCCACAGCCCTCGAGTGTCGTGATGTGGTCGTCGCTCAACGTTGCGACGAACGGATGGCGCCTGATCCGCTGGCCTAGGTCCGTCATGGGCAACCTCCGGGTGATGTGGGTAGTGCCGTTCGGAGAGCCGCCGTCCACAACTGCCATGCGCTTTCAGCAAGACACGGCGACCGCCGGGCGGCGAATTGATGATCGAGTGCGTTCATACGCGACCCTCCGGTCTTGACCCCCAGAGTGGTCCTCCTGGGCAGTCCCGACATAGGGTCCTTCG
>CBFDAN010000277.1:0-3119 GCA_965602815.1 uncultured bacterium | reverse complement strand
GAGATGATCGGCGAGAGCACCGGTGTTGACGAAGAACAGGCCGCCGTCGAAGCGCACGATGGCGAGGCCCGGGTAGGTCTCACCGTCCGGGTGGTTCTTCAGGTCGTAGAACGCATGCGTTCCCTTCCTTCGACCGAGGTCGGGCACGTACGGGAGCGATGACACTGCTATCAGCCAGATGAGCGAGAGTCCGACGCCGATGAAGACACCCTGCAAGATACCGAACGTCATGACGCCGAGCAGCGCGGCCATGGCGAGCCAGAACTCGAATCTCTTGACGTCGTAGAGCCGTTTCATCTCGGGAACATCCATCATCCCTATCACGACTGCCTCGATGATGATGGCCCCGAGAACGGCTTCGGGCAGTTCGGAGAACATCGGGGCAAGGAAGAGAAGGGTCAGGATGATGAGCACGGCTTGGAAGAGGTTCGACAACTGTGACTTGGCTCCGGCCTGGTCGTTCACCGGGCTTTTCGAGAGGCTTCCGTTGACGAACACACCCTGGACGAAGCCGGACGAGACATTCGATACCCCTTGGGCGAGGAGTTCCTGGTTGATGTCGATGCGGTAGTTGTGTTTGGTGGCGTAGTCGCGAACGGCTGCGGTCGTGACGGAGAAGCCGATCAGTAACAAGCCGATGGCAGCGGCGATGATCGTCGCGAAGTTGTCGATGATGTAGCCGATGTCGGGGAACACCACTGAAGGGAGACCGCTCGGTACCTCCGCGATGAGCTCGACGCCGCGGTCGCCGAGGTCGAAGATCAGTGTTGCGACGATGCCCAGGATCACGGCGATCAGCGCGCCTGGAAGCCTCGGGGCGTAGATCGCTAGCCCGAAGACAAGGATCAGCGCGGCCACACCAACGACGACGGTGGCGCCGTCGGCGTCGGAGAGTTCCGTGACCCACGTCCATAGCTTCCCCCACGAGTTCGAGCCGCCGGACTCGGTGCCGGTGATCTTGAACAGCTCCCCTGCAGCGACGTTGATGGCCACGCCGAAGGTGAAACCCGTCAGAACGCTCGCTGCGAGGAAGTCCGATACCCAGCCCATCCTCAGCACGTACATGATGACGAACAGGGCGCCGGCGACGATCACGATCGACGCGGCCAGCTGAATCGCCTCGTCCGATCCGGAGGAGGCAACGGCCAGGACGGCGGCGCCGAGAACCGCCGCGGTCGAAGAACTCGGACCCTGCGTGACCTGCTTCGACGTCGTGAAGAGCGCAAAGCCGATGAGACCAGCCGCTGCCGCGTAGAGCCCGTACTGGACGGGCACGCCACTGATCGTTGCGTATCCGAGCGACGTCGGGACCATCAATGCCCACACTGAAAGACCCGCGATCAGGTCACCCTTCAGCCATTCCTTGTTGTAGTTCGGGAGCCAATGAAAGATCGGCATGATCCGAGCAAGTCCGGTCGGCGCATCGCTCCCGGTCCTCGTATCAGACGCCATCTCCACCTCCACCGTGCCGGACGGCAACGATCCTACTGGTCCAGATTCGAGGCTCGCCGGTCAGGTCGTCCCACCCGAATCGTGGGGGCTCTTCAATCGTCCTCGCCGAACTCTGCTGCGATCCATGCCAAGGCGGCATCGCGCTCGGCGAGGGGGAACACCTTGACTTCCCCCGGCATGAGGAAGCGGCATGTCTCTGGTTCATACTACGAGTCGCAGCCATTCCGGGTAGCCGCATGCGCGATCGAACGTGAATCCGAGATTGTCAGGCAGGGGCGAATGGACTTGGAGCGTGCGCCATGAAGCCTCCAGGGCTTGTTGGCGTCTTGCCGTTGGACCGAACGCCTTGAGAGCCAACGTCCATGTATCGGTCCCATCCGCGTTGACCTCGGCAATCTCGATGTCGCACCCTGGATGGAGGCGATTCGCGTGAACTGCGGGGAGCATGACTTCTCGATCGGTCGGCATGAAGCTGCGGATGTAGATCACCTTCCGGACTCCGATCCACCCCTTGCCAGGCGATTGCCAGATCCCGCCAGCCTCGCCGGGTTCCCATCTGCTCCACTCTTCGACTCGACCTTCGAGACCATCCCCGAGGTTCAGCAAGGCGCCGAGTGCTCGGCGTACCTTGATTTCAAGTGTTGCGCGATGGCGGCGCTTGACTCCAATGTCGTTGATGGAATACAGCTGATAGGTATCGAGTCGCCGTTCAACGCTACCCGCCGAGCGTCCTCCGATGAACCAGTCCTCAACGTCCGGCGGGAGCGGTCCGTGAGCAAACCAGCGGATCTCGGAAGTGTGGAAGAGACCTGCCGTGTCACTGTGCAACTCGCCGCCCACTGTCGAGGCGTCCGTTCCAGAGTCGTGTGACCTGTGGTCCATTTCGCTTCCTCCGATCCTTCTCTGTGCCTATCGACTCGTCAATCGGAGCGAGTAGTTGAGACATGATGAAGCTCAACACTTGTGACTACAAGCTCCCCACAACGAAAACGACTGCCCCCGAATCTCGCCGGCACTGACAGCACTTCTCCTTCCCCCTCTCTTCATTCGTCTTCGTCGAGCTCTGCTGCGATCCATGCTACGGCGGCATCACGCTCGACGAGGGGGAACACCTTGACTTCCCCCGGCATGAGGAAACCGAACGCCTTGACGATTCCCTGGTACGTGCCGTTGTCGGTGACGAGTGCGATGCGTTCCCATGCGCCCCAGTGACCCAGGCCGACTTTGGTGTCGTCCCAGAGCGCGGCCCCGTCGTACCCGGCGAAATCTGATCCGAGCACGTACAGACACCGAATCTTGTCACGATCCGCGAGCTCGTCCTGGAGGGCAGGGATCAGGACCTTCTCGTAGTCGTCGCCGGTGACGTTGCCGTGTGCTTCGAACGCCAACACACCCTCGGGCACACCCGGAATCCGTGTGATCATCACTGTCTCCTTGTTCGGGGACGACCTTTAGAACTCGACGCGTCCTGCTGATTGCCCGACCGCACACCCGACGCGCGCTGCGCTACCCGGCGGCTTCGATGTCGCGGCCGTGCACAGTGAGCGCCCAGATGACGAAGCCAGCGGCAACGATCATCAAGATGGACCAGAACGGGTACCAGGGCAGCCACGCAAAGTTGAAGAGGATGCTCAGGATTGCGACGATCACGCCGATCGTTCGTGCCC
>CBFDAN010000276.1:0-3128 GCA_965602815.1 uncultured bacterium | reverse complement strand
CTGATCGAGGAGCTCAGCCTCATCCATGGTCTTGCGACGACGAGGGGTGGGTGTGAGCCGATCGGGGCTCCTGCTGTTCTGCAGTCTGATAGTGGGTGAACTGGTTGCGGCTTGCGGTGCGAGGCATTCGTTGTCTCGGATCCGTCGGCGGATTCCGGCCTTGACAGGAGAAACCTCGCTTCGCGAGCATGTCTCCACCGGCAAGATCTCATCGAAAACCCCTTGACTCTCCCCATGGGGTAGGTTCGACGATGAGGGAGAAAGGAGGTGGCGGAGTGAATTTGGTCCCCATCGGCCGCTTCTCGAAGATGACGCGGTTGTCGGTGAAGGCGCTGCGGCTGTACGACGAGAACGGCCTGTTGCCCCCCGCCCACGTCGACCCACAGTCCGGATACCGGTACTACCACCTCGGGCAGGCGAACCGGGCGGAGGCGGTGAGGATCCTGCGTTCGGTTGACATGCCGCTCGACGAGATTCGAGCGGTTCTGGAGACCGACGATCCTGAGCTGGTCCACAAGCAGCTGGTCGTCCATCGGGAGCGGCTGGCAGAACGGCTGGCCGCCCAAGAGCGCACACTCGCCTACCTCGAGTCGCTCATCCAACGGGAGGATGGAATCATGCCTTACGACGTCCGAGTCATGGATGCGCTACCGCAGCTGGTGGCCGCCACGAAGGTGCACACGAATCTGAGTCGGATCGGCGACGACATCGGCGCTGGATTCGGATCGCTGATGATGGCACTCGGTCGGGAGGGAGTAGCTCCGTCTGGTTCACCCCTGATCGTGTACCACGACGTGATCGACGAGGAGACTGATGGTGACATCGAGATCTGCGTGCCGGTCGGCAGCGCTATCTCCGGCGACCCGGAAGTCTACGGCCGGGAGTTGGAGGGGGGAACGATGGCGACCACCGTCCATCACGGACCATATGAGCAGATCGCCGCGGCCTATCACACCCTGACCGGCTGGATCTCCGAGCACGGCCACGACATCGCCGGCCCACCCCGGGAGATCTACCTCAACGACCCCCAGACCGTGCTGCCCGACGAGCTCCTCACCCGGGTCGAGTTCCCGATCTGCTCTGAGACCACCTGAACGACCCGCTGCCCGCGGCGCCACAAAGCGCCGCGAGCGCGATTCCGGACTACGATCCGGATGGCTGTTTCAAGGTCGTGATCTCGCACACGAGCCTGCCGATTCGAGACACGAGGCGCGGCCGCCCGAACGGGGGGTTGTTGACGTTCTCCCTCGATAGAACAAGCATGGCCCGATGAGAAGCGGGGGTATCGACGCGGCCGTTGACGACTATCTCGTGCGCCTCGACGTAGAGCGGGGGATGTCGCAGAACACGATCGACGCCTATCGCCGCGATCTCAGTCAGTTCACAACGATGTGCCACCGGCTCGGGGTCGACCGACTCGACGGGGTCGACCGGCGCATCGTTCGGCGGTTTCTGTCGCAACTCACCACTCTCAATTACTCGCGGCGATCGGTCGCCAGGAAGGCTTCAGCGGTCCGGGCGTTCTTCGAGGATGGCGCGCGTCGGGGCGCCATCTCGTCGAATCCGGCGGCTGGCATCCCACAGCCCAAGCGCCCGGGCACGCTTCCCAAGTCGATCCCGGCAGCGACGCTGCAGCGATTCCTTGACGATCTCGACGGCTCCGGGCCGGTGGATCTGCGTGATCGCGCTCTCCTCGAAGTCCTCTACGGAACCGGTCTCCGTGTCTCTGAACTCGCCGCAATGGTGACGTCCGACGTCGACGGAGCCACCTTTGTTCGCGTTCGCGGGAAGGGTGACAAGGAGCGGGCGGTGCCGATCGGTGATCAGGCCAGGCGTGCGACCGAGCAATACGTCGAAGTTGGCAGGCCGGCACTCGTCGGACCCGGCAGCGGCGATACCCTCTGGCTTGGTGTCCGGGGCGGCCGTCTCGACCCACGAGGTATCCGTCGTGTCGTTCGCGATCGGCTCGGCACCTTCCCCCATGCGCTCCGCCACTCATACGCCACTCATCTGCTCGAGGGGGGCGCCGATTTGCGCAGTGTCCAAGAATTGCTCGGACACTCGGAACTGGCGACGACTCAGATATACACTGCGGTCACTCGGGAACACCTGAGAAGGACGTATGAGCGGAGTCACCCACGTGCATGAACGAGGCGAAGACGAACTCGCTGCACTCTGGGAGCGATTCAAGAGCGTGGGCGACCAGCGCGCCAGAGAAGGCCTGATCCTTCACTTTTCTCCGCTCGTGAAGTTTGTCGCAGGCCGGCTCGGCTCGGGGCTGCCCCGCAACGTCGATCCCGGAGACCTCGTCTCATATGGGACGTTCGGCCTCATCGACGCGATCGACAAGTTTGAACCAGAACGCGGCTACAAGTTCGAGACGTATGCGGTGAATCGCATCAAGGGAGCGATCCTCGACGAGCTCCGCGCTCTCGATTGGGTACCGCGATCGGTGCGCGCGAGGGCACGGGAGATCCAGCGCTCGATGTCCGAGCTGGAGCACAGCCTCCAGCGGAGCGCGACGGACCAGGAGCTCGCAGATCACATGGGCATGCCGGTCGAGACACTGCGGGATCAGCTCGGCGAGCTCTCGACGTTGGGGTTCGTCGCACTCGACGAGCTCTTGAATCCGGACGAACGAGATTCAGCCGCCGTCGGTGACGTCGTTCCCGATGTTACGGCGTTCGATCCGAGCGGCTCGTTCGAAAAGGAGGAGACCAGGTATCTCCTTGCCGATTCGATCAACCGGTTGCCCGAGCGTGATCGACTCGTCGTGACGCTCTACTACTTCGAAGGTTTGACCCTCTCTGAGATCGGGACGGTGCTCAATGTCACCGAGTCCCGCGTCTGTCAGATCCACACGAAGGCGGTCCTCAGCCTCCGAAATCGATTCATCGAACCGTCGTTCTAGGACGCTTGAAGCGGGGCTCCAGCTACGGGTCGACGCTCGGTACACTCACTCCAACTTCGCACGTCCACTACAAGCCCCCGAGGTCGGATCGCACACGCGGTCTGTGGGGTGTTCCGGGTGGACGGAGGCGTGAACCCGAACACAGGAGGAACCACATGTCAGTGGTGAGCATGCGACAGCTGCTCGAGGCCGGAATGCACTTCGGCCACCAGACCCG
>CBFDAN010000275.1:0-3128 GCA_965602815.1 uncultured bacterium | reverse complement strand
ATACCCCAGTGAGTTCGAGTTCGACGTCCTGCTCCGTGACGGGCGGGCGATCCACCTGCGGCCGATCAAGCCGGAGGATGCCCCGCGAGAGCACGCCTTCTTCCAGCGAGTCGGCCCGGAGAGTGTCTATCGCCGGTTCTTCCAGGTGAAGACCGATCTCACCCCCGACGAGCTGCGTCACTTCACCAACGTCGACTACGTCGATCGGATGGCGTTTGTCGCGATGCGAGGTGACGAGATGGTCGCCGTCGGCCGGTACGACGTCCTTCTTGACAAGAGCGACGACGACAAGCGAGTCGCCGAGGTCGCATTCCTCGTGCAGGACGACTTCCAGGGCCGGGGGATCGGTTCACTCCTTCTCCAGCACCTCACGGTATATGCACGCCTCCAGGGCATCACCGAGTTCGAGGCGTTTGTCCTCGATGAGAACCGGGGGATGATGCGGATCTTCCGCAACTCCGGGTACAAGCTCGTGCGGCAGCTTGGCGAAGGTGTATATCGCGTCGAGTATCCGATCGAATACTCGCTCGAAGCTCGCGAGGCCGAGTGGGAGCACGAGAAGCGTTCGGTGACGGCCTCACTGATGCCGATCATGGGCCCGAAGTCGATTGCGGTGATCGGTGCCAGCCGGAACGACCGCTCGATCGGTGGGCGGCTCTTCGGGAACCTGCTTGCCGGCGGTTTCACCGGACCGGTCTTCCCCGTGAACCCGAACGCTGCATTCGTGCATGCCGTGAAGGCGTATCCGTCGGTGATGGACATCGAAGACTCGGTTGATCTCGCGATCATCACCGTGCCGGCGCCGCTTGTCCACACCGCCATCGAAGAGTGCGGGCGAAAGGGCGTGCGCGGTGTCGTCATCATCACCGCAGGCTTTGGCGAGGCGGGGGAATCCGGAGACACCGCCGAACGTGAACTCGTCCAGACGGCGCGGCGATACGGCATGCGCCTCATTGGCCCCAACTGCATGGGCATCGTCAACACTGACGAGGCCGTGCGGCTCGACGGCCAGTTTGGACCGACGTTCCCGCCTCAGGGCAACGTCGCCATGGCGAGCCAGAGCGGGGCGCTGGGCCTTGCCATCCTGAAGCAGGCTACGCAGCTGAAGATCGGCCTCTCGTCGTTCGTCTCTCTCGGCAATCAGGCGGATATCAGCAACAACGACCTCATGTTGTATTGGGAAGACGATCCGATGACGGATGTGATCGTCATGTATACCGAATCGTTTGGCAACCCGCGCCGCTTTGGCCGGATTGCTCGCCGCGTCGCCCGGGACAAGCCCATCGTTGTGGTCAAGTCGGGTCGTTCGCGATCGGGGGCCAGGGCGGCAAGCAGTCACACCGGATCGATGGCGAGCCTGGACGTTGCGGTCGACGCCTTGTTCGAGCAGTCCGGCACGATCCGAACCGACACCATGGTTGAGTTGTTCAACGTCACTGCGCTGCTTGCGAATCAGCCGCTGCCCACCGGACCCCGGGTCGCTGTCATGACCAACGCTGGTGGACCGGCGATCCTCGCAGCCGATGCGCTCGAGTCGAATGGCCTCGAGCTCCCCGAGTTCTCGGCGGAGCTCCAAGCAGCGCTCCGTGAGCACCTGCCGGCAGAGGCCGCCGTCCAGAACCCGGTCGACATGATCGCTGCCGCTCAGCCGAACAACTACGCGCAGACGATCGAGACCATCCTGGCCTTCAAAGAGGTTGACGCGCTGATGGTGATCCAGATCCCCACCGGACCCGACACGTCGGAGGACGTCGCCCTGGCCGTCCACACGGCGGTGGCAGCGAGCGATCAATCGATCCCCGTGGTCGCTGTATTCATGGCGGCGGACGAAGCATCCACGGCTCCGCTCGCCACAGACGACCTCAAGATCCCGCTCTACGCCTATCCGGAGTCGGCGGCGCGCGCCCTGGGTGCTGCGTACGGCTACACCCGCTGGAGGGATCAGCCACCGGGCGAGTATCCCAAGTTCGACGAAATCGATCGACCGACTGCGGAGCAGATCATCCGTCGTGCCGTGGTGCGCCTCGGTCCCGATGGCGGCTGGCTTGAGCCGGAGGAGATCGGTGACATCCTGTCGGCCTACGGGATCAGAAGCGCTCGGATGGGCGTGGCGGCAACTGAAGACGAGGCGGCCTCAATTGCTGCGGACTTCGGCGGCCCGATCGCGATGAAGGTCATCGCCCCTTCGGTGCTACACAAGAGCGATGTTGGTGGTGTCGCCCTCGATATCTCGGGCGAAGCAGCCGTTCGCGAGGCATATCGCAGCGTGATGAGCGTGAGCGACGACTCCGAGGGTGTTCTCATCCAGGACTTCGTCGGCGGCGGGCGCGAGGTGCTCGTGGGTATGGTCGAAGATCCGCTCTTCGGGCCTCTCGTGGTGTTTGGACTTGGCGGTGTCTACGTGGAGTTGATGAAGGACGTGGCGTTCCGGATCAATCCGCTCACCGATGTCGATGTGGATTCGATGATCGCCGACGTGAAGACGGCGAAGCTGCTCGAGGGCTACCGCGGTTCCGAGCCCGGAGACATCCCCGCGCTCAAGGAACTGCTGCTGCGCCTGTCGGTGCTCATCGACAACATCCCGGAGATTGCAGAGATGGACCTCAACCCGGTCAAGGTCCTCGCACCGGGCGCCGGGGCGATCGTGGTGGACTCCCGCGTTCGGGTTCGCAAGGTCGAAGGGGCCATGCTCCCGAGCCGGAAGGACGTCCCCGGACGACTCCTCTAGCTCTCGTTCGTTCTCGGGGGAGTGCTCGGAAACGAGACGCCGCAGCCCGGGGAGCAATTCGTGTTCCGCGGCATCGGAGCAATGAGCTACTACGTGCCCGCGTACGTCGCTCTTGTGGTCGCGTCGGTGTGCGTGATCAGCATCCCGACCCACCTTGCCTCGGACCGTGAGCGAGGGGTGTTGAAACGACTGCACGCCTCGTCGGTGAGTGTGTGGCCGGTGGCCGGTGCGGAGGTCGCCGTCGCATGCGTGCTCTCTGTTGTGAGCGCGGCGATTCTCCTCGTTGCTGCATGGTTGGTCTACGGCTTCGAGCCGGCCGAGTCGATCGTCGCGGTCCTCGGCGTATTTGCACTACTGACCCTCGGCTCTGCCTCGTTCGGGATCTTCCTGGGTTCGGTTC
>CBFDAN010000274.1:0-3137 GCA_965602815.1 uncultured bacterium | reverse complement strand
CTACCATGTGCGTATGACGGGCAGACGAAGGGATCCACGCTCGCCCAACCCGTTCGTCGCCGCTGCCGCTTCGGCCCTGATCCCCGGTCTCGGTCAATGGCTCGCCGGCGACCGGAAGAAGGCACGCACGCTGTTCATCATCGATGTTGCAGTGCTTGTCGTCCTGCTCTTCTTCTTCCACGACAAGGTCTCGATCCTCACCGCGTTCGTCCGGCCGACGTCGATGGCGCTCCTGATGGTCCTCAACATCCTCCTGCTCGGATATCGGGTCTGGGCCGCAGACGACGCCTACCGATCTGCATCAACGTCGGAACCCTCAATGAGTCGCGTTGTTGCACTCACCGCAATGGTCGCACTCGGTGCGTTTCTGCTCATGCCGCACGTTGTGTTCGGCTACTACGACCTCGTCCAGTACAGCCTCATCACGACCGTCTTCGACGGCGGTGAGGCTTCGGCTTCGGCGACGACCACGACAGCCGCTCCGGCAAACGGGGAGGGATCCCAGGGCGGTGACGGGCAGACGTCGGCTACGTCTTCGACCACAACCACCGTCGTCGAGCAGACGCCGTGGGACGGTCTCGACCGATTGAACATCCTGCTGCTCGGCGGCGACTTCGGCGTCGGCCGAACTGGAATACGGACCGACACGATGATCACGGTGAGCATCGACCCCGACACCGGCGAGACGGCGATGTTTCAGGTCCCCCGAAACTGGACCCAAGCGCCCCTCCCCGAGGGTATGGGAATCTGGGACTGCAACTGCTACCCGGAGTTGATCAATGAACTCTGGATTCAGGGTGAGCAACACCCCGAGGCGTTTCCGGGGCCAGGAGAACCACCCGAGAACGCGGTGAAGGGTGTGATCTCCGAGTTCCTCGGCATCCCGATCCACTACTACGCCCTCGTGAATCTCGACGGTTTTGTCGACATCATCGACGCGATCGGAGGGGTCGATATGTACGTCCCGGAGAAGATCGTCGACGACGAGTATCCGCTCCTCGACGGCACCCTGACCCAGCTCGTGATCGAAGCGGGCGAGCAGCACATGAACGGCGAAGAGGCCTTGGCCTATGCCCGGACCCGCCATGCGGACAGCGACTATTTCCGCATGTCTCGCCAGCGGTGTGTGCTCGAAGCGGCGATGGAGCAAACCGACCCGACGTCGCTGATCCTGAACTTCGGCAAGTTCGCCGACGTCATCAAGACCACGACGACCACCGATATCCCCGTCGATCTCCTCCCGAAACTCGTCGAATTGCTTCCTGCCGTTGATATCGATGAGGTGGTATCGGTCCGCTTCATCCCACCGGAGTACCACCTGAAGTACCGCGACGACGGGAAGCCGGGAAGGATTGCCAACATCGAACTCGTGCACGATCACGTGCAATTGGTGATCGAAGACCCGGAAAGGGCGAAGATCGAACTCGACCTTCAGGAGTCCGAAGAGTGCCCGACGGCGCCGGACGTTTGATCAGATTCGGCGAGAGTCCTTGCGGTGGTAATGCGTCCCCTCGAGTTCCGCTTCAGAACGCCACTCGCCGAACACCATTGGTTCCTCCCGATCCGGCTGCGCGGCTTCTTCTTCCTCGTCAACATCAGCCACAAGATCGGGATCGACGTGGGCATTCAGGGAACGAGTCTCATACTTCGAGAAGTCCCGCACAACAACCGTCACCTCGTCGACGGCAACCTCTACGGCGTCGTCGTCAACAGCCGGCCTCGGCGACGGCTGGACGACATTGTGGCGGCCTTTCGACACGGTCGAATCGACGTCGCCCGCGTGCGAGCGGGGAGCGGCTGGACCAGGCTTGAATTGCTTCGGTGCGGGCATGCGGATCCCTCCAAGCGCCGGTGCCAGCGTACCCGTATGTGACCTTCGATGGAAGGGCTATACCGGCGGGTGCTCATCGGGCTGGCTCTGCGATTGACTGGACGCGACCGCTGAGATGGCGAGCCCGGCACCCAGCAGCAGCACCGCCCCTGGGATGATCCAACGGGCGGTGTTGCCCGGGAACCAGTCCCTGACCGGTGCGAAGAACGCCATTCCAATGAAGAGCAGTCCGAATACGAACGAGAGAGCGTCAAAGCTGTGACGGTACATGGTCCTACTCCTCCCACACCAGGGGTCGTGGTTCATTCTCGAGGGGTCCGTCGACGTCCACCGAACCGAAGTCAGCTCTGGCGTCAATCGTGAAGATTGTATTCGGCAGGCCAGTGCCGGTTTCCGTGGTGGTTGACACGCCGATCCCGGCACTCTCGTCGCCGAAGAGCTTCACCGAGCCGATGCCTGCTGATCCGGTCACGATAGCTCTCATCTCCTGTGGGAGCCAGACCCGCAACTCCCCCGCAGTCACCCGCGCGTCGATCGAGATGGGGTAGGCGTTGCCGGACGTCTCGGCCGGAAGCTCGAACCAGCGAAGATCGAGTTCGAGCACACCCGCGTTGTGGTCATAGCTGTAGTTCGCCCGCTCGAGGTCCTCGACGGAGGTGATCTGGATGTACCGCTCGCCCACCTCACCGCTGAACGACCACTCAGACACGAAGCTGGCTACGAACAAGAACGGGGCGAGAAACAGCCCCACGAAGATCAGCCACCGGGCACGGCCGAAAAGGGTTCCGACGAGCAGCCCTCCGCCGATCACCCCAACGGCCACAGCGAGATAGTGCACCGGATCGGGATAGAGCACGTTTGCCACATCGAGCAGCGCAAGGCCGCCCACGGCGATCAGCGTCGCGGCGAGGGTGAGTTGCCCGAGGATCGACCGCGGCTTCGGAGGACGGGGTTTCGGCGCACGCGCCGGAGCTACCGGCACCGTTTGCGTAGCGGCCATCGCAAGAGTGCCGCCCCCGGCAACAACAGCCGATTCGTCGCCATCTCCCGGCCCGATCGATGTCTCCTTCTCGTCGTCACCGTCGGACGACTCTGGGTTGCTGTCGTCATCATCGGACGAGTCGGCAACGAGGTCGTCACCGTCAGTCGGAGTATCCGGATCGATGGGATCCGCCGGGTCCAACGGCTCCTTGGATCGTGTGAGGTCGCCGCGATACAGCAGAACACCAAGCACGAGGAGGACCGCAGCAACAACGAACTTGCCCGATATCAGGTGAAGGCTCGATACGAGGATCACCGCTGCCAT
>CBFDAN010000273.1:0-3138 GCA_965602815.1 uncultured bacterium | reverse complement strand
ACTACCTCCTCGAGAAGCGTTTCCCACTCGAGTGGTATCTCGAAGGCGGACGATCAAGAACCGGAAAGCTCCGCTCTCCACGCCTCGGCATGCTGTCGTATGTCGTAGATGCATACTTGCGAGGCCTCGTTGATGACATCGTCTTCATCCCTGTGTCGATCGCCTACGACCAGATCTCCGACCTCGGTGGATACGCTTCCGAGCAAAGAGGCGGAAAGAAGGAGAAGGAGGGATTCGGATGGGCCCTGAAGTTCGTCGGCAATCTGCGCCGTCGATACGGATCCATCCACGTTCGTTTTGGCGAACCGCTGTCCCTCCACGAGACGCTGCCGATGGGTACCAGCCTGACGACCGAACGCGGTCGCTACATCATCCCCAAACTGGCCTTTGAGGTTTCCAACCGCATCAACGACGTCACGCCGATCACGCCGATCAGCCTGGTGACCCTCGCGCTGCTCAGCCATCCATCCGAAGGCCTCACCGTGGACGAAACGGTCGTTGCGCTCGAGCCGTTCGTCGAATATGTGCGTCGGCGTGATCTGCCGACCACAGCTGTCGCGGGAACGGAGCTCACGCTGGACACCGTGCGAACGGCACTCGATGAGCTGGCATCGAGCAAGGTGGTCTCTCGCATCGAGGGGCTCACCAAAGTTGTCTACGTGATCGAAAGCAACCAACACCTCGCGGCCGCCTACTACCGCAACACCGTCATCCACTTCTTCGTCAATCGCTCGATTGTGGAAGCAGCAGTTGCCGGAATGCTGCGCAGTGGATCGACGGGAATTGAAGAACTGATGGCGCGAGCATTTGGGTGGCGCGCCATCCTCAAGTTCGATTTCTTCTTCGAAGGAAGGGCCAACTTCCGAGACTCAATCATCGAGGAACTCCTCCTCGCCTGCCCGGACGGTGTCGATCGCGTGAACAACGGCGACCTTGAAACCGTGGCCGACGCCTTCGATCCACCGGTGAGCCCGGCGGTGCTGCTGCCGTTCCTCGAAGCGTACCGGATCGTTGCCGCCGTCATCGCTCAGGCCGACCCGAACGAGACGTTGGATGCAAAGACAATTGCACATCGCTCGTTGCTGCTCGGGCGCCAGGCAGAGGCGCAGGGCAAGATCACGACCCCCGAGTCACTTTCGACTGAGCTCTTCAATTCGGGAATTGCGCTTGGCGACAACGCCGGACTTCTCGGGCACGGTGAACAGGACGTACGCGACGAGTTTCTTGCCGACATCGACGACGCTCTTGCCGATCTCCGGCTCGTTCAGATCACCGCACAGGCGCGAGTGATCACTCCGGTGCCGCGCGAAATGACTAGTTGACCACGGTCGGTGGTCGGTGATACACTCCACGTGGGCGGTCGGCGGCGGCAGAGGGCACCCGGAACAGGATCATCGGGAGCTCGCCTATGCGCAACAAGACCGAGTACGACCGCTTCCCGATCGCGAAGCGCGGCTACGAACCTCAATCTGTCGAGGCACACCTCGATGAGGTAGCCGTCGACCACGATCGGATGCTCGATGAGGCGGCTGCCCGCATTGCAGCACTCGAAGTGGAACTCGAAGAGTCGAGGAAGCAGGAAGAGGCCGTCCACCTGACGATCCTGGCCGCCACAAAGACCAAAGAAGACATGCTCGAGGCCGCACGTCACCAGGCCGCGGAATTCGCGGCCAACGGGCGCAAGGAAGGCGACCGTATCGTCACCGATGCTCGGATGCAGGCATTTCAGCTCGTCACCGGTGCCAGGGAGGAAGCAGGGACCATCGTCCGTGAGGCCAGAGCTGAAGCTGCGGCGGTCTCCCGTGTCGACGAAGATACGCCGATCCCCGACCAAGGCCCCTCAGAACGCGAGTTGGCACTGCAGCAACGCATCGAAGAGATGCAACAGGTCGTCGCCGCTATGGAACTCGAGCTCAGCAGGCGGCCCGTGCCTGAAGGTTCGAGCAGCTCGGACAGCGTCGAGAGTGCAGCGCCGGGCGTCAACGAGAAGGAGTCAATCGCGGCTACCGGGGCCGACCAGGCACCGCCGGAAACCGAGCGTGCTGAGGATCTGGCGCCACCGGAGCCCACGCCCGAACACATTGAGATCGTGGTCACCGACGAAGCACCTGCCGAACCGGTAGTCGACACCCCGAACGAAGACACGGAGATCGCGGTCGACGATGTCGCAGTCTCGGTCGATTCGGTCGAGGGTCTGCCGGAAGCGACGTCTTCGCCTCATGAAGACGGCAGCATCACCGACGAGCGCAAGCCTGAAGCTGTGCGTCGCTCGTTCTACTCCCGCCGGTCGGCAAAGCTCCCGCGAATCGGCGCCGAAGGCGGCCGCGATGCCATGGCCGCGGTGGCCGGTCTGCGAGCCAACGTCACAGCCTCTGAAACCGAAGACGACGCCGATCCCGAAAAGTCACCAGCGTTCGAGGCGGTCTGAACAAGTTTGGCGGGGGCGGCACCGACGCTCGGCTGCCCGCCCGGACCGACGCCCAACCGGCGCCGTCCCCGTCAATGCCTCACCGGGACCTAGAAGTACGGGTTCGCACCGAGTGAATGGTCCGTGACATCAACGACTTCTGTGATCTCGGGCACGGCCGAGAGGATTGCCTTCTCGATCCCTTGCTGCAGGGTCACAGCTGCGAGGCCGCAACCCTGGCACCCGCCGCCCAGTTCGAGCATGGCGCGCGATCCATCGACCCCAATGAGATTCGCTATGCCGCCGTGTGATGCGATCGCAGGATTGATCTGCTCGGTGAGCAACTGACGCACCTTTTCCTCGGTTGTACCGGTCAACTCGATCTCGTCTCCGAGCCCCAAGCCCGGACTCGGCGTGTTCGGGTTTCGGATCACAAGCCCGGCCGACGGACCAGAGGACGAAAGGTCGAGGACCGCACCCCGAAGGTCGTCGACGGAAACCTCTGCAATGGCGACCGGGAGACCGTCGTGACGCTCGACGTGGTCGGCCGGCATCACATCTTCGGGCCGGAGAAAAGCGGTTTCATAGACGTAGCCGTTCGCTCCGACACCGCTGATCCGGAGTGCGAGATGGAGGTCGTCGATCGCTTCGCCCTCACGCAATTCGAGGATCGTCGCGAGCGCCTCTTCAGTAATGTCGATGACAGGTGTTTCGGTTTCACTCATGGAAGC
>CBFDAN010000272.1:0-3163 GCA_965602815.1 uncultured bacterium | reverse complement strand
CGATGACGGAGGGGGTCAGACGGTTCCACGACCCACAAGTGGGTGAGCATGGTCATCGGCGCAGCCGATGACGGAGGGGGTCAGACCGTTCCGCGACGCAGGAACGGCAGAACGTGCCATTGGTGTAGCCGATGACGGAGGGAGTCAGACGGTTCCACGCCGGAACGCAGCGGAGGGGGAGGCCTGGGATCTCACGTCGGAAAGATGAGACCTGTCGACCAGCCCGACCAGCGGCCGGCGACACTCGCCTCCCGAATCTCTTCGCCCCGATCCAATCTGTCTACGATGGCGCGATGCCCGATGACAACATGACCGAACTCACGCCAGCCGAGCAACGCGCTGCGAGCCCAGATCGACTGGTGTTCCTGACCGACGGCGTGATCGCGAGCATCATCACGATCCTTGTCCTCGACATCAAGGTCCCGGAACTTGGATCTGGGCAGTCACTCGCCGATTCGCTGACCGAGATTCGTCCGACGTTCACCTCGTTTGTGCTGAGCTTTCTGCTCGTCGGGATGTTCTGGACGCTCCACCGCCAGACATTCTCTCAGGTGCGCTACACCGATCACAATGCGACGTGGCTGAATCTCATCTTCCTGCTTGCATTGGCGCTCGTCCCATTTGCGTCATCGGCTCTCGGCGAGTACTCGACGGAGCCAACGGCGCTCCACCTCTACGGAGCCGTCATGATCGCGGCGTCCCTACTCCGCTTCGCTCTCAACGCCTACTTCCAGTCTCACCCCGGCCTGTTGTGGCAGCCGCCCGCGAAGAAAGGGCGGCGGTTGATGGCGCTGACCGGATCGGCGCCGATTGTGGTCTATGTCGTCGCGATGGTGGTTGCGGACTGGTCCACAACACTGAGTCTCATCCTGTACTTCTCGATTCCCGTGCTGTATTTCGCGATGATTGCGTTCATCAAGGCCGATCCTCGCACCAAAGCTGCAGCTGGGGACCTCTCGTAGGCGCCGGTTCGGATGGCCGACTATCGAGCTGCGGGTGCTCCATCGCCTGACGGCTGCGGCAATTCCTCCGGTGCATCGGGGCCACTGAACTGCGACTCGTAGAGCTGGGCATAAGCCCGCCCCAGCTCCAGGAGTTCATGGTGATTGCCCTGTTCGACGATGCGGCCGTCTTCCATCACCAGGATCAGGTCGGCGTCGCGGATTGTCGACAGGCGGTGTGCGATGACGAAGCTCGTGCGATCGGCCCGCAGCGCAGACATGGCCCGCTGGACGAGCACCTCTGTTCTCGTGTCGACCGAACTCGTCGCCTCATCGAGGATCAGCAGGGCGGGATCGGCGAGGAACGCCCGAGCGATTGTGATGAGCTGCTTCTCGCCTGCGCTCACCGTGCCACCCTCGTCGTCAATGATCGTGTCGTAGCCATCCGGCAGATTCGCCACGAAACGATCGACGTAGGTCGCGCGCGCCGCCTCGAGGATTGCTGCCTCGCTTGCATCGGGGCGCCCGTACGCGATGTTGTCTCGAATCGAGCCCTCGAACAGCCACGTGTCCTGCAGCACCATGCCGGTCTGGGATCGCAAGGCGTCGCGTCGCAATGTGGCGATGTCGACGCCGTCAAGCGTGATCTCCCCCGAATCGATGTCGTAGAACCGCATGATGAGATTGACGAGTGTCGTCTTACCCGCACCGGTCGGTCCGACGATGGCGACGGTCTGGCCCGGGTCGACGTGGAAGCTCACGTGTTCGATCAGCGGCTGTTCTTCGACGTAACGGAACGAGACGTCGTCGAACGCTACCCGGCCGTGGGCGTCGGTCGGGATCTCGGCGAGGCCATGGTCGGGTGTCTCTTCCTCGGCGTCGAGGAGTTCGAAGACCCGTTCGGCGGATGCGACTCCCGACTGGAGGAGGTTCGCCATCGAGGCGATCTGGGTGACCGGGCGGGTGAATAGTCGGGAGTACTGGATGAAGGCCTGCACGTCGCCGAGGCTCATAGCACCGCTCGCGACCCGCAGGCCGCCGAGCACCGCGATGATGACGTAGTTGAGGTTCCCGATGAGCATCGCAATCGGCATGATCAGCCCGGAGAGGAATTGTGCACCGAAGCTCGCCTGATACAGCTCCTCGTTCTCGACCTCGAACGTCTCCTGGACCTCACTCTGGCGGCCGAACACTTTCACCAGTGCGTGGCCCGTAAACGCTTCCTCGATCTGCGCGTTGAGTTGGCCGGTTCGCCGCCACTGGGTGATGAATTTGGTTTGGGAGCGTTTCATCACGGTCCCGGCGACGACCACCGTGAGGGGGATCGTCACGAGCGCGATCAGCGCGAGGACCCACGAAATCGACAGCATCATCGCGAAGACGAACACCACAGTGAGCACGGACGTCAGCAGCTGGCTCATAGTCTGCTGGAGGCTCTGTGAGACGTTGTCGATGTCGTTGGTGACCCGACTCAGCAACTCACCGCGGGGCACGCGGTCGAAGTAGCTCAAAGGCAGGCGATTGATCTTGTCCTCGACCTCGGAGCGCATTCGCAACACAGTGTGCTGGACCACGTCGTTGAGAAAGTAGCCCTGGAAGAACCCGAGGAGCGCCGAGAACCCGTAGAGGACGAGCGCGAGGATGAGTGTGTTGCGCAGCGCCGTGAAGTCGATGCCCACGCCGGGAATTAGGTCGACTCCGCTCAGCATGTCGGCGAGCTGATCCTGGCCCTGCGCCCGGACCGAATCGATCGCTTGCTCTTTCGTCATGCCCTCTGGGAGGAAACCGCCGACGACGCCGGAGAAGATGATGTCGGTCGCTCGCCCGAGGATTCTGGGTCCGAGGGAGGTGAGGGTGACGCTGAGGACGGCGGCAACGACCACGGCGATAACCTTCGGCCGCTCGGGGCGGAGCCGCCGCCCGAGTCGCTTGATGGACGGACCAAAGGCGAGCGGCTTCTGGCCGACCATTCCTCCGCCGAAAGGACCGCCGTGGCCCGGGCCACCCTGGCTGCGGACCCGCTCGGTCTCTTTCATGGTGGTGCGCTGCGACGTCATGATGCTTCCGCCGCCAACTGGGAGTCGACAATCTCGGCATAGGCCGCGCACGTCAGGAGCAGTTCGTCGTGGGTGCCGAGCCCCACGATTCCGCCAGCCTCGAGAACCACAATCTGGTCGGCCTCGATGATCGTCGCCACGCGTTGTGCCACGATGATCACCGTC
>CBFDAN010000271.1:0-3165 GCA_965602815.1 uncultured bacterium | reverse complement strand
CCTCCCCAACATCCGCGTGGACTGAGACAGGAACAGAGGTTCTCTCGCGGGTCGACGTCAAGGCCGACGAAGTTCAACACGTCGTCACGGCCGAAGGTCTCGAAACCGTCGTCGTCTTCAGCCGCTCGCCGTTTGATGAAGCCCGGGTGCAGGGCCCGTGCCATGCGGTCCAGATCACCGAGGTACCAACCCTCGGCGTAGTCCAACACGGCCTGGTGAACCGCCGCCAACTGCTCCTTCATGGGTGCCTCCAACTCGTCCTCGTCCTCGTCCTCAGAGGATGGCCTATTTGAACAGCGCGATCCACCACCACGCGGGGGAATCTCCGCTGGGAATAGTGGCCTGGGCCGGCATCTGTGCGGCATCCAGCGTCCCGTGCGGGGCTACCGCCACATGGACCTCGGCACCCGCGACGTTGGTCAGGTGATTCAGCGCGAACGGCTCCGTGTTCCGGGTGATGTGACCACTGAGCACGAGTGTCTCTCCGTTGACGGGATGGCCCGCCACGTTGAACACGCCTCCGCCAGAGGCCTTCACATCGCCGAGGCCGGCACAGCCGTCGGTGCCACACAACCCCGGGTTCGGAAACACGAACGCCCACAACGAGTACACCTCCGGACCGCCTCCGTTGAGCGCACCGTCCGGATAGCTATACGAACCCGGTGCAGGCGCCGTCATGGTTACATCGACGTGCAGGCCGTTGGCCGAGCGGGTCAACTCAGCGGCTCCGACGATTGACCCGCCGGGCCCCTGTCCGACCACGTCCTCCACGGTTCGATCCGTCGCGGCTCCCACGGGCAGGGCACCAAGCAACGTCAGGAGCGCAACCGCCCCAATCAACATGGTTCTCCGCATGTTCTCCTCCTTTGACAGCGGAGTGCAAAGGTACGGGAGGGCCGTCCCGGCGGCATCCGTGGAGGCCGCCAATCTGCCGAGAGGCGCTGGCGGCCACTACGTAGTGGCTACAAGTCGCGGAACCGGGCAGCGGCTGCCGCCCGCGCCGAGCGCCCGAGCAAGCCGAGCTTGCGGTACACGTTCGTCAAGTGCCGCTCCACGGTACGCGTGCTGATCGCCAACCGGTCGGCTATTGCATCGTTGGACAAGCCCTCTGCAACTAGCCGCAGCACCGCCCGCTCCCGGTCGGTGAGCGACCGAGACGGTGCGTCGAGCTCCGGTGAGGGCATTGCATCGATGAATCGCGTGATCTCGGACACGAACCGATCCCATGCCGGCTCATTGAGAAGCAAGTGATTCTCTGAGTCGAGGGCGAGCAGCGACGCGTTCGGTAGGAGCCCGGCCAGCTCGAGCGCGTTGTCGAAGGGCACCATATGATCACGCCTGGCGTGGGCCACCAGCGTTGGGGTCTCAACGTCGGGCGCGAGATCTCGCACGTCCGCTTGATCGCGTACAGCAAAGATCCGAGCCGCGACTTCGCCCGTCGATGATCGGCGCATGAGCTCTTCCATGCTTGCAATGTCTTCGGGACTGCCGCCCGGGATCAGGGTCAGCGACCACACCTTCCGAAAGAACTCGTTGGGGTCCTCCCAGAAGACGCGAACCGACTCCTGGAAGACTCGAGAACGCTCGGCACCACCGGCGTCTCTCCCCGGCGCACTGGCGCCGGAGGCGTATCCGCCCAACGACACGATATGCGATACCTGGTCGGGATACTGCGCCGCGTACGCTATCGCCAACGCCGCGGCGTGGCTCGTCCCAATCAGCGCCACGCGGTCGAACCCGCTGCTCTTGATAACGCCGTGGAGGTCTCCCACCCACGCCTCAGGCGTAATGCTCTCGGGGTCGCGGCTCGACAGTCCACATCCTCGCTCGTCGTAACGAATGTACGTGAAACGCGTCCCCAGGTCGTCCAGCCAATGCCGCCACACGGACGTTTCCCAGTCGAGGAGCAGGTGAGTCATGAAGGTGCTGAGCCTCACCAGGGGATAGCCGGAGCCGTGCATCGACCACGCTACGCGGGCGCCGTCGTCGGCTGCGTAGAACCGGATGCGCGGGCGTTCCATGGCTCAGAGCGTACGCGTTCGTGACACCCGAAGCCGCTGGAAGCCGAAATGGTGGTCTTGAATGGACGGTTGCTTGCCGCCGACCATGGCGCACAGCCCAGCCGACGTCACGCGGCCCGAAACGAGGCTGGACTTGTGAACACCGCGCCGCTTCAGCTACAGCACCGCGGTTCTCCACTATGGACATAGGAATGATGGAGGTTGGTTACATGTGCGCCGAGTACGCGATCGAAGCCGTCGCTGCGGCAGCCAGGCCAGAAGCCGAGAGGACCGCTGCCACCCCGATGTGAGGACGTGCGGGCCCCGCCAAACTGGCCCTCCCCAACGGATCGGTAAAACAGATTCGCCCGTATCTGACTTCTCACCCGCGCGCACGGGCGAAGTGAACCGGCCCGGGTTCAGTGGGACTCGAACCCACTCGCTTCGGACTAGAAGTACGCTGCTCTGCAATTGGAGCTACCGGACGGTACGAGCAGGACACCGATCACCACGGTTTCGGTTCCCGCCGGTCGGCCGTCGTGACGATTCGCTTCGCTCGCGGTAGGGTCGAATCATGAAGCTCTACCTCATCGACGGCACGTATGAACTGTTTCGTGCGCACTTCGGTGTGCCTTCGAGATCCGCTCCCGACGGTCGCGAAGTTGGTGCCACCCACGGCATCCTCGCGTCGACCCTCGCCTTGCTCACCGAACCCGAGGTAACGCACGTCGCTGCGTCGTTCGACTCGGTGGTGGAGTCGTTCCGGAACGAGGTGTTTTCCGACTACAAGACGGGCGAGGGGATCGAACCGGAACTGCTCGAGCAATTCCCCCTGGCCGAACGGGCGATGCGTGCGATCGGCGTGACCGTCTGGTCGATGTACGACTACGAGGCAGATGACGGCCTCGCCACCGGCGCTCGGCGCTGGGTTGACGATGTCGAACAGGTCGTGGTGATGTCTCCGGACAAGGATCTCTGCCAGATCTATGACGACCCCCGCATCGTTGGCTACGACCGGCGAAAGGGCGCGTTCATTGACCGAGACGCCGTCGTCGAGAAATTCGGTGTCGAGCCGGCATCGATTCCCGATTGGCTGGCGCTCGTCGGTGATGCTGCTGACGGGCTGCCCGGGCTCGCCGGATGGGGTGCGAAATCGAGCGGAACG
>CBFDAN010000270.1:0-3185 GCA_965602815.1 uncultured bacterium | reverse complement strand
ACCGGCGGGATGGAGTCCATGACCAACGCCCCTCACATCCTCAACGGGGCACGCTTCGGCTACGGATACGGCGGCACGGAACTCGTCGACTCGCTCAACCAGGACGGCCTCATCTGCGCGTTTGATCATGTGTTGATGGGTCAGTCGACCGACGGCAACAACGCCAAACTCGGTATCAACCGAGCCGAGCAGGACGCATGGGCCGCAGCAAGCCACGATCGTGCAATCGCTGCGACCGAGGCCGGTGCGTTCGCGGACGAGATCGTTCCGGTGGAGGTGCCTCAGCGCCGCGGAGATCCCATCTTCATCGAGCACGACGAAGGCATGCGCCCGGGGACGACCGCAGAATCGCTCGGCAACCTGCGTGCAGCGTTCCTGGACGACGGGACCATCACCGCGGGCAACGCATCACAGATTTCCGATGGGGCGGCAGCGTTGGTTGTCGCGGATCGGGACGCCGCCGAAGCGCTCGGGATGCCGGTGATCGCCGAGATCCTGTCGTATGGCCAGACCGCGGGGCCCGACACCAGCCTCCAGGCACAACCTGCCAACGCCCTGCGCATCGCCCTCAAGAAGGCGGATCTCGACATCGTTGATCTCGACCTCGTCGAGATCAACGAGGCATTTGCCGCAGTGTCGCTCTACTCGGCGAACCTGCTCGGCATACCGCACGACCGCGTGAACGTGAACGGTGGCGCTGTCGCGCTTGGCCATCCCCTCGGTGCCTCCGGTGCGAGAATCGTCGTGACGCTCATCAGCGCCCTGAGAGCTCGCGGAGGCGGTATCGGCGGCGCTGCGTTGTGTGGCGGCGGCGGCCAGGGTGACGCGCTGATCGTGAAGGTCTGAGCGCAATGTCTCCAGATCAACCGGCCGATCGCAACCTTGCCCTCGAGTTGGTGCGGGTCACCGAAGCTGCAGCGATGGCCGCGGCAAAGTGGCAGGGCAGGGGGGACAAGAACAGCGTCGACCAAGCCGCGGTCGATGCGATGCGTCACACGCTATCGACCATCGACGTCGACGGCGTTGTCATCATCGGTGAAGGGGAGAAAGACGAAGCCCCGATGTTGTTCAACGGCGAGATCGTCGGCAACGGCAGGGAACCGAGGATGGACGTCGCCGTCGACCCCATCGACGGAACGCGCCTTTGTGCACTCGGTATGCCCGGGGCCCTCGCAGTGATCGCGATGGCCGACAGCGGTTCGATGTACGCACCCGGGTCGTTGGTGTACATGGAGAAGATCGCCGTCGGCGAGGAGGCCGCCGGCATGGTCGACATCAACGCCCCCGTCGAGCACAACCTCGCGCAGGTCGCCAAGGCGAAAAAGAAGGACATCGAAGACGTCACCGCCGTGATCCTGGACCGGCCGAGGAACGATACGTACGTCCGCCAAGTCCGCGCCGCCGGGGCCCGCATCGCCCTCATCGGTGACGGAGATATCTCCGGTGCGATCTCGACAGCGAAGCACGACAGCGGCATCGACATACTCCTCGGCATCGGCGGTTCACCGGAGGCGGTCACCGCCGCCTGCGCGATGGCAGCGCTCCATGGTGAGATCCAGTGCAAACTCTGGGCGCGCGACGACTCCGAGCGTGCCTACGCACTCGAACACGGGCACGATCTCGACCAAGTTCTAACGACGCGCGATCTTGTCGATTCGGACAACACGTTCTTCGCAGCGACCGGCGTAACCTCTGGGTCCCTCCTCAACGGCATCGGCTTCTACGGCCGAAGTGTCGAAACCCACTCCGTGATCATGCGCTCCCAGTCCGGGACAATTCGCTTCATCGAAGGAACACATCGGCTCGATTGGGTCGACGGCATCAACCCCAGGGACTGATAGTCGAAAGAGCGGGGGCCGAGCGCTCGCCTCGGCTACCCACTTACGCCCCTACTCCCCTCCCAAAGACTCCAGCACCGCGTCATACGCGGGGGCAACCACCGACCAGTCGTACTTCGCGACCGTCGCTGCGAGGTCTTTCGCAACTCCCGCCGCCTGCATCGGGTGCTCGAAGGCCCAACGAACGCACGACACGAGGGCGCCCGCGTCGTCGTACAGACATCTGGCTCGATAGCGCTCCGGGATCCTCTCGGGATAGACCAGGCCGTTTGGGAGAACCGGGAACGCACCGGCGGCCATCGCTTCGACGATCGCAATGCCGAAGAACTCGTGGTCGGCCGTTGACACGACAATGTCGGCTCGCCGAACAAGACCGATGTACTCGTCGTCGGGTGCATATCCGAAGGCGACCAGTCGATCGCCGAGGAGCTCCGGGAGGCGATCAAACGACCTAGGGGCCGACACAAACTGCTCCCCGACCACCGCGACTTCGAAGTCGAGCCCCTCCGCGACGAGCGCCTCGATCAGGTCGACGAACTCGTCCGGTCCCTTGTCATGCTCCCAGCGTTGGTTCCACAGGATCAGCGGAGGCCCAGCACCACGGACGGCTGGTGTGTCGATTCGCTGGAGATCCACACCGACCGGGAGCACCGTCGACCGGGCCCGGGCTTTCGCGACCATGTGACCGTGACGCCTGTCGGGGAACTGACGTAGGAAACGCTCGGCCTCGTCGAAGAACAACGCCTGATGAAACTCGGAGTTGAAGACCGCAAGATCGGCCGCCGCCGCACTCGACCAGTTGACCATTGGATACGTCTGATCTGGCCTGTCGAGCGGTGAGAGCGGGTACGCAAACTGGCTTTCGTGGAAATAGACAGCGATCGGCGCATCTCCGATGGTGCGTCGGGCCGCTCCGGCGAATGCCGCCACATTCATCATCGAGGAAGCCAACACCACGTCGGGTGGTGCGCCGGGGGCTTCGGCGAGTTGCGCAGCGAGGGTGAGGTGGGCGCCTTGCATACGCCACTTCCAGAACCGGGCCTCGTGCGTCATCAGAGAGACGTCGTGCGCGCTGCCGGCCGCGTAGCCGTCGGCCCATGCCTTGTGCGAGCCCCCGTAGTAGGGCTCGACCAGTGCGATCTTCACCCGGGAACCATAGGTCGGAGCGGCATCGCGAGGGCCGCAGGTGTTTGTCCGGAAGGGTTTCGGAGGATCCACACCGACATCACCCGACGTGTTGCCAAACACGAAACCGGAGCGGAATCCCGATACACCGTCACCACCCCAGCTCGCGCTGCCGCCACGGCCACCGCATCCGCCACCAACACGGATGGACCTGCCAACCCC
>CBFDAN010000269.1:0-3193 GCA_965602815.1 uncultured bacterium | reverse complement strand
AACGCCCCGAGAGCAAAGAACACGACGATGCACCGGTGCTCTCAGGGTCGCACCTCGCTTTCGGCATGCCGGTCGCGATTGAGACTCTTTCCCGCATGGGAGGTCGGGTCTCCGTGCCGGGTGAGGACCTGCAGGCTGCCGGCATCCAATTCACAATCCGTCTTGAAATGGGAACTCAAGACATTGATGCTCCGCAGCCCGAGACTCCCCATCTCGAGAGCGGGCGCCCGATTCTCGTTATCGCCGATGCGATTGCCGACCGCCGATCTATGGTCAAGTCCCTCGGCGCCGCGGGAATGCCCCACGTCGTCGCCGCCACCGTTGACGAGTGGATCGAAGTGAGGGACGCGGGCATAGACGAACCGGAGTCGCCCGCACTGGCGGTGATCAAGTCGACCACGGACTCTTTCGCCGAGGCGGATCGATTCACGGAGAGGAGCCCCGTCCAGATTCCGATCGTCGTGGTTACCGCCCCCGGCCGCAGGGGGGATGCTGCCCGGTGCCGACATCACGGAGTGAAGGGCTACTTGGCAGACCCGGTCGAGAGCGGCGATCTCGTCGACGTCGTCACGGCAACACTTGCCCTCGCTGAGTCCGGAGATACGACAACACTGGTGACCCGCCACTGGGTGCGTGACGGTCGGCCGAGCCTTCGCGTGCTCGTCGTCGACGACAGTCAAACGAACCGTTTCTTGATGACCCGAATGCTCGAGGAGCGTGGACACTCGGCGACCGCTGCATCCGACGGACTCAAGGCGATCGAGACGATCGAACGAGCCGAATTTGATGTTGTGTTGATGGACGTGATGATGCCGGGTATGGACGGCTTGGAAGCTACTCGCATGATCTGCGCGCGGTATGCCGATGCCCCCAACTGTCCGCTCATCGTCGGCGTCTCTGCGTTCACCGACGATTTGACCCGAGACCGAGGCAGCAAAGCCGGCATGGTCGCGTTTCTTGCCAAGCCCATCCGACCAGACGATCTCTACGCCGCCGTGGAGCAGCAAGTGGCAGAAGAGACCGAAGCCGCGGCAGGCTGACCGAACCGGCAACTGAAGCCCGAGCGCTCACCCGCAATACGTCGCAATCGCTAGCGAGACTTGAGACTTGTCTCGCATCTCGTGTCTCAAGTCTCTGATCCGGTCTCGGTTCTTGACCGGGGTCTGGCGACAACTTCTGGAGATTCCCTCCTATTCCATCACCCGGAGGGTCGACGGCAGGTCCATCTTCCTGAGCTTTCTTGGGGCGGTCAGGAGAGGCGCCAGCCCGACGGCGACAACACCAACACCCACGGCCCAGATCAGCGTTGCCGGACTCATCTCCACCGGTATGGCGATCTCCGGCATTGTCTGCGCCCACTGCGTGATGAAGTACCGGAACAGCGCGAATCCACCGATGAGGCCAATGATCGTGGCGACCATACCGACGATCGCGCTCTCCGAGACCAGCATCCGAACCACCGTTCGCGGGCGCACGCCGTAGGCGAACATCGTGGCGTGCTCCCGCCGCCGCTCGTCGACGGCGATCGAAGCTGCGTTGAACGCAATCAGGACCGCGAGTACCAGCACGACGAACTCGAACAGCTGGAAGATCCCGACGAACTGCGACATCAGGTCCTCCATCAGCCGGGCCATGGCATCGGCACGCTGCACCGATGTGACCTGGCCGATGGTGAGGAAGTCGGCTTGCAGGTCACCGATCTCGACGCCGTCGGCCGGCACGATCGAAACGACGTTCGCCAAGCCCTCGAGACCGAGCAATGCAGCGTGATCCGTCGACATGTATGTGATGGACCGGAACGGATGCCCGTTGATGCCGGACACCTCCAGGTCCATCGTCTCGAGAGAGAATGAGTACGGACCGGTGCGACGCGGGAGGCGCACAGTCAGTGTTTCGCCGACCGCCACGTCCAAGTCGGACGCGGCCTTGGGAGCAATCACGACTCCGGGCTCGATGCCTGGGGCGGATCCCTCGGCGATGCCAGGTTGGAACATTCCGTTCTCCCAATCCACGAACTCAACGAGCGCCTCGACGGCATCGGCTCCGGTGCCGAGCTCGCCTCCGACACGCAGGATCGCTTCGCCATCCGAGATCAGCGGCGAGGCCATCACCGCCGCGACGGGGCCGTCATTCGCCGGGTAGACCGAATCCATCTCCACGATCACGCGGTTCGGGATGCCGCCGGAGGCTTCCTCGCCTCCCTTCTCGATTGCTCCAAAGAACGAGTCGATCGCGGCGACGAGCATCACCAGTACGGCGATGGTCGCTCCGATTCCCAGAGCGGTCAGCAATCCACGGCGCGGGGCTCGCAGTACGTTGCGCATCGGGATCTGGGCAAACGTGTTGCCGGGGAGCCGGATCGTCTTCACGAGCGGCGCCAGACCGCCTCCTCGCGAGGCCAGGTGACCCGTGCGGATGGCGTCAACCGGAGAGACCCTGATCGCGCGCCACACGGGGATCGAAACCGCGACGAGCGGAATGGTCAATCCGACAAGGGCGGCCACCAGGAATAGGTCCCATTGTGTCGGTGTGAGCCACACGGGCATAGGGAGGAACGATTCGAGGAAGCCGCGAATGGCAGTAGCGATCGCCCAGCCCATGAGAACCCCGAGCACAACACCAAGCAGGGCGATCTGCACACCCATCAACATCGGGCGCATGGCGATCCATCGGCGTTTCACGCCGAGCGCCATCGAGATCCCGATCTCGCGGCGGGTTTGGTCGACCATACGAGCGGTGAGGTTCACGGCTGCGGCAGCCGAGCCGGCAAGGATCAGGATGGCAATGATGTTGAAGAACTGCTGATCTCCCTCGATGTCCTCATACATCACCGTGTACACAGCGTCGTCATTGGTGTCGGTAATGATCACGCCGATCTCCGGCATCTCGGCTTCGAAAGCCGCCGCGAGTTGTGCGCCGAACGCACCGCGATCGGCACCCCCTTGGAGCGTGATGACCGTTTCGTTGACCGAACCCGGACGACCCGCAATCTCGCCGGCGGTCTCGAGCGACGTAAACACGGCGGCGTAGCTTGCCTGTGCGAAGATCCCCCCGCCCTCCGAGATGACCATGAAGTACTCGGGGGTATTGGCATGTCCCACGTGCTCGAGTTGGCGACCGCCGCTGAGGGTGAGCGTGCCGTCGGCGGGAAGGTCGTAGTAGACGGCGAAGTTGCGCTCGACCAGTGAGGTCG
>CBFDAN010000268.1:0-3213 GCA_965602815.1 uncultured bacterium | reverse complement strand
AACTTCGCCGAGTCGATCGAGACCGTGCAGATCAACCTCCAGGAAGTCCAGCCAACCTTGTTCTTCGCCGTGCCTCGTATCTGGGAGAAGATCCACGCGACGGTCCTGATCAAGCTGAACGACGCGTCGTTCCTGAAGCGGATCGTCAACGCTCTCGGCTTGAAGATCGCCTCGTTCGTTGGGCGCAGCCGCGTCAAACACGGCGGGGACTACACCCTCGGGACCCGCCTGGCCTACTGGGTTGGCAACGTCATCATGTTCCGGGCCCTCAAGGAGCGGATCGGCCTGCGCCGTTGCCGATGGGCGGGTGCGAGCGCCGCTCCGATCGCCCCGGAGGTCATCGAGTTCTTCATGGGATTCGGCGTTCCGATGTACGAGCTCTACGGGATGACCGAGAACAGCGCCGTCGCGACCCTCAACTTCGGCGGCCGGGCAATCGTCGGAACCGTGGGGGAGCCCTACCCGGGTATAGGCCTTCGCCTCGACGAGGAGACGGGCGAGATCCAGACGAAACATCCCGGCAACTTCCTCGGCTACTGGAACAAACCCGATGAGACCGCTGAGACGTTCACCGAGGACGGCTGGCTGATGACCGGCGACGTTGGCGTGTGGATCGAGGGGACCCACATCAAGATCATCGACCGGATCAAGCACATCATCATCACGTCCGGCGGGAAGAACGTCTCACCGTCCGAAATCGAGAACAGCCTCAAGACCTCGCCATTCGTCAAGGAGGCGATGGTGATCGGTGACGGTCGCAAGTACCTCACGGCCCTCATCGCGATCGAGTACGACGTCGTCGGTGGCTGGGCGCTCTCAAAGAGCATCCCCTACACGACGTACCGCGACCTCACCGAAAAGCCCGAGGTCGTTGAACTCGTCCAGAGCATCGTCACCGATACGAACACGAGATTTGCGACCGTCGAGCAACTGAAGGCGTTCCGGCTGATCCCCAAGGAGCTGGACCACGAGGACGGCGAACTCACGGCAACGCAGAAGATCAAGCGCAGGACGATGGAGGGCATGTACTCCGATCTCGTCAACGGGATGTACGAGTCATGATCGTTGAGGCCGTGACGTTCCTGCAGGCGGGAGGGCAAGACGCCGCCGAGAAGCTCGCAAATGCGACGAGCAGCGGAATCGCCCTTGGGGCGATCTACGCGCTTCTCGCCCTCGGCCTCGTCTTGATCTACAAAGCCACCCAGGTGCTGAACTTCGCGCACGGCGCAATTGCGGCACTCGGCGCATTCTTCGCTGCCTACCTCGCAACGGTCGTCAACTTCCCCGGGCGGTATGTCTCGTTCCTCCCGATCACGCTCCAATGGATCCTTTCGGCGCTCGTGGCTGTTCTGATCACGGCGGTCATTGGCCTCGTGCTCGAGCGACTCGCAATCCGACCGATGATCGGCGAGCCGCTCTTCTCGGTCGTCATGATCACCATCGCCCTGGACATCGTGATTCGCACGATCACCGATGATCTGATTGGCACGACCCCCAGACCTCTGGGTGACCCTTGGGGAGCAGGTCACCTCGCGATCGGGCCCATATCGCCGGCGAAGACCGAAGTGGCAACACTCATCGTGACGATCCTCACGCTGATCGGGATCGCCCTGTTCTTCCGTTCGCGCTACGGCGTGGCAATGCGCGCCACGGCATTTGACCAAGAGGCCGCGATGGCCCAGGGCATCAGCGCTGGGCGCATCTTCGCGATGGCGTGGGCGATCGGAGCCGGTCTCGCCGCCCTCGCCGGAATCTTCTCGTCCGTGTACCCGCGATCCGCTCTCGGCGTGAGTGGCACGACGGCGTTCTTTGCCTTCCGAGCCCTGCCGGCGATCGTCATCGGCGGCCTTGACTCCATCACCGGTGCAGTCCTAGGCGGCTTCATCGTGGGCCTCGCGGAGACATACGCCGGTGTCTACCTCACTGGCGCGACGTGGTCGTTCCTCGGCGTCGGATTCGCTGGGGTGATGCCGTACATCGTCATGCTCGTGGTGCTGCTCATCCGTCCGTACGGCTTGTTCGGAACTGAGGAGATTCGGCGCGTATGAGGAACCGACCTCGCCTCTTTGTCACCTATTCGTCCGAGATGGCGCTGCTGCCTACCTGGACGCAGAAGACCGCGGCAGCGATCTTCCTCGGATTCCTCGTGATCATTCCATTCGGAGTGATTCCAGGGCTCGGCTTCCTCGCCGACAATGACTGGCTGACGATCCTGAGCCGGGTCGCTGTCTACGCCATTGGCGCCCTTGGTCTACACATCCTGTCTGGACTCGCGGGGCAGGTCTCGCTCGGCCATGCCTTCTTCGTCGGCGTCGGTGCCTACACAGCTGTGATACTCGGCGGTGAGGCCAGTAGGACCCTGTGGGGTCTCGCGTTGCCGATCTGGATATGGTTGCCGGCGTCGGGCCTTGTCGCCGCTCTGGTCGGGGCGCTGATCGCCCCCGCGGCCGTTCGAGTACGAGGCATCTACCTAGCAATCGTCACACTCGGGCTCGTGTTCATCGGGGAATGGATCTTCCGCAGCGCGGTCGCCATGACCGGTGGCGCCCAGGCGGGGCGCGAGTTCCCGGCATTCGCGTTCCGCTTCTGGAAGGAGGAGACCCCGCTCATCGACTTCTCGGCGGATGGTTCGTGGTTCGGCATCGAGATGACGAGCGAGGCGAAGACGTACCTCCTGCTCTTGGTGTTCCTTGTCGTGGCAATCATCGTTGCCAAGAACATCCAGCGAACTAGGATCGGCCGGGCGTTCATGTCGATCCGCGACCGGGACATTGCCGCCGAGGTGATGGGCGTCGCCGATACTCGGAGCAAGGTGATCGCATTTGCGCTCTCGTCGGCCTTCGCTGGCATGACCGGCGCACTGCTGGGAGCGTTCCTTGGTCGCCTCGTTCCCGAGGGGTTCTCACTGCTGATGTCCATCCAATTCGTAGCGATCCTGCTCATCGGCGGCCTCGGCACGGTTTCGGGCACGCTGCTCGGCGCCGCATTCGTGATCATCCTGCCCCGCCTCGTGCAGGATTTCACGGGCTTGCTTGCGTCGACGGTTGAATCGGGGACCGGCTTTTTCTCAACTGTCTCCGGCGTCTTCGTGTCAACTGGGTTGGAGGATCCGGGGATCGTCTCAACACTTCCCGGCACTTCCCCCGGTCTCAACGTGTTTCAGCTCAACCTGGTGCTCTACGGCCTTCTGCTGATTGGGTTCCTCATCTTCGA
>CBFDAN010000267.1:0-3214 GCA_965602815.1 uncultured bacterium | reverse complement strand
CTCCGCCCCCCTCTCTGTGTATGAGAGTAACTCGAAACTATCACGCATGAGCGCCATCGGCAACGGATCATTACGCTTTCGAACCTCACACCTGATCATGACCCGATTCGCGCGCATCACTTCTGTTGCTCTGGGGCTCCTCTCCATAGCCGTTGTCGGCTGTACCAGTCCGGCGCCGCTCGACGCGTCCGCGTTGCGTCCTCCCGAAGTGGGCCCTCCGACAATCGAGGTCGTGGCACTGGCGGGCGACGACCTCAGCGTCCTCGACGCAGAGATTCACGTCGATGGGGCAGCCGTGTTTTCGACCGGGGAAGGAACGGTCGCGTTCGTCTGGCCCCAGCAAGCGACTGTGGTCGAGGTGTCCGCATCCGGATTCGAGTCGCAACGTGTCGAGGTAGCGGAACCACCTAACGACGACCGGATCGAAGTCCGCGTCGAACCGATCGTCCTGTCGGGCCGGGTGTCGACGCATCGAGGTGTCGCGCTGCCGGGAGTTTCGGTCTCACTCGGTTCCGGCAAGGACGTCACGAACGACGACGGCCGCTTCGAGATCGTTCGTGCGGTGCCCGGCGACGTTCTGCTCTCCCGGGCGGCCTGGCAGGACGCCTCGGTGCCGTGGGACGGTGTGGAGAGCGAAATTGACACGACGATGGAACCCGTCGAGGTGAGCGGCATTCGCGTGGGCGGTGCTGCTGCAGGTGATGCGGAGCATTGGCAGTCGCTGCTCGATCTGGCCGACTCGACCGGGATCAACAGCTTCGTCGTGGACATCAAGGACGAGTACGGAACGGTGTTCCACGACACCGATGTGGAGCGAGCGCAGGAGGCTTCTGCAGTCACCCTTCAATACGTTCTCCCTGACATCGTCGCCGACATGGAGGAGCACAATCTGTACAAGATCGCCAGGGTGGTCGTGTTCCAGGACACACCGATGGCGACGATCGAACCTGATCATGCTGTTCTGAATGTGGGAGGTGCCGATCTTTGGCGAACACGGAACGGAGACGCCTGGATGGATCCCACCGATCCGGTGTCGTTCGAGTATCCCGTTGCTCTGGCAGAGGAGGCATGTCTTGCCGGATTTGACGAGATCCAGTTCGACTTCGCTTCGTTTCCGTTCGGAGGAGATGTCTCGACGGCAGTATTTGACGACGAGTACACCGAGGAGGTCCGAGTGGGCTCGATCCTGGCGTTCCTGAAGCGGGCCTACTCGGTTCTCAGCCCCAGGTGCGCCGTTGGAGCGAACGTGCTCGGTATCACCCTCGAGTCCGGGAGCGACGAGGGGGTCGGGCAACGACCGGGGCTCATGTCTCGCGCGATTGACGTGCTGAGTCCCATGCTGTATTCGACGAACTACGGATCGGGTTGGAAGGGCTATGACAACCCGAACGAACACGCGTCAGAGATCGTTGATGCAGCCCTAGTCTCCGGCAACACTCGGCTTGAGGGTTTTGCGTACTACCGGCCGTGGATCCAGACATGGACCGTTTCCGAACTCGAGGTCCGGTCGATCCAGCGGCGTGCCGACGACCGTGCGAACGGGTGGATGCTCTGGTCGAACAGCGCCTCGTACCCCACCGGACTGCTCCCTCCCCAATGAGCCGCGCCAAGGCCCTTCGCGCACTGACGGATGAAGTCACGGCGTGCAGGCGGTGCCCACGACTCGTGGAGTGGCGCGAGCAGGTCGCAGACGAGAAGCGGGCAGCCTTCGCCGATCAGGAGTACTGGGGCCGTCCTGTGCCCGGTTTCGGTGACCCCGCCGCGCGGGTGGTGGTAGTGGGCCTCGCTCCAGCGGCGCATGGAGCCAACCGAACGGGGAGGATGTTCACCGGTGATCGCAGTGGGGACTGGCTGTTCCGAGCGATGTGGCGGGCCGGATTTGCCAGTCGGCCGGAGTCGACCAGCCCCGGTGACGGGTTGGTGCTCACCGGGGCCTGGGTGACGGCGCCGGTGCGCTGTGCACCTCCCGAGAACAGGCCGACAGTCGCCGAGCGCGACCTGTGTGCACCTTGGTTCGACGGTGAACTCGATCTCCTGGAACCAACGGTGCTTGTGGCCCTCGGCGATTTCGCCTACCGGTCGGTTTGGCGGTATCTCGGCGATCGCGGCTACGGCCTGCCGAAGCCGCGGCCTCGGTTCACCCACCGTCTCGAGGTCGCGATCCCCGATGGCCCGGTGATCCTTGCGAGCTTTCATCCGAGCCAGCAGAACACCTTCACAGGCCGCCTTACCGAAGATATGCTCGATGCGGTCTTCTCCCGCGCGCGAGAGGTTGGCGCCCTGACCTGAGACCCGCCCGGGGGCGGACTACGGACTTCAGATTACGCTGCCGAAGGCGTCCTACTCCATCGTTCGGGCGAGTTCGAACTCAATGAGCTTTCTCTCGAGCGCTGCAGCGAGATACGGGTACGGGTTGACCTTGCGACCGTCGACGTGGAGTTCGAAGTGGGTGTGGGAAACGGTGTCTTCCGCGTTCCCGGAGTCCCCGACGAATCCGATCACGTCACCGGCCTTCACGAAGCTCCCCACCTCGAGGCCTTCGACGAATGCGGCCGCTGGACCTCCCTCTCCGTCGTCGGTGCCGGTGTGGTCGTTGTCGAGATGCAGATAGTGACTCGTCCACTCGTCGGCGTGCCGGATCTTGATGTTCCATCCGGAGACCCGGTTCCATTCGAGGCGCTCGACGATGCCGTCGTCCGCGGCAACGATCCACGATCCCTTGGGGCTCATGATGTCAGTTCCGGTGTGACGCCGGCCGCCCGAGCGTTCGGCACCCCACGTATCCGAAAACCTGACGAGCGCTGTCTCGTGTGGGAAGACTTTGATCACGAAGTCCTCGGAGTCTTCCGGCCCGACGGCGTGTGCCGGCGCGGCGGGAAGCACAATGGCCGCCAGCAGAACGGCGACCGCGATCATTCCGAGCGCGATGCGTTGAATCGCGATGTTCATGGGGTTGCTCCTTCCGTCCGATGCCCGCGTTCCTGACCCGCGGCATCCGGTCCTCTGGTAGCTCGAAGGCGAAACCGTAGGGAGCATTCCCCGATAACGCTGCCAGATAGGGGGGCGTGCGTCGGTAGTCTCACCTCCGCTCTCGTCCTGAGGTGAACCCCTTGCCCAATCTAGATCTAGCTGCTTCAACCGCGGCAGGCGAACTCGATCCGGCGTGGCGATCTGCCGTTCGATCCGCTGCGTTCGAGGCGTTCGCAGCCGGTGC
>CBFDAN010000266.1:0-3222 GCA_965602815.1 uncultured bacterium | reverse complement strand
GAGTTCCTCGTAGCGATCTTCTCCGAGGGCCTCCATGGCCAACTCGATCGCGGGCGTGCCCTCAACGAGCCACACACGGACCGGGGCCACGAGATCACCGGACGAGACGTGGTGCCGGGTGCCGTCTACACGGATGACCTCGTCGAGATCGATGCGTTCGAGGTCCAGCACGGTGAGTGGGACACGGACCTTCACGGGCCGTTCCCGACCCTTGGCTACCGCATCACCACGCCCGACCGGACCGTGGTGATCTCCGGCGACACCGGTCCGTTCCCTGAGATGGTCATCAGGTACGCCGACTCTGACGTGCTCGTCCACGAGGTGTACTCATCGGTCGGGCTCTCGTCCCGCCCTGCCGAGTGGCAGACCTACCACGCACAGTCCCACACATCGGGGACCCATCTCGGCCGCGTCGCAACTGAAGCGGACCCCGGCGTTCTTGTCCTCAACCACCAACTCCTCTGGCATGCGACCGAGGATGTTCTCATCGGCGAGGTGACGGCCGCATACGACGGACCTCTGGTCTACGGCCGGGACCTCGACGTCATCTGAAACAGAGGATCCCCATCTGCCCAATGTCATGCGGTCGGAGCGAGCACGTTCTTCTTGTTGGCCCACAATGCTGCGATGGCTGCCGTCAGGCTGAACACCAGGAATCCGACGGCAAACGGCGTCACCGTCAACCCGATCGCGGTGTCGACGAGCGGCGACAACATCGCACCCCCGAGGAGACTGATGACCCCGATGGTGGACGCAGCCGTTCCTGCAAAATGACCGACCTCGTCGAGGGCGCCAGACGTCAGCAACGGTGAGAGTGCCGTCTGCAACGAGATCATCAGGATTGTCCCGACAACGAAGAACGCGAATGCCGGAACGCCATCTGAGCCAACGGTGATTGCCAGATTCACCACAGCCACGGTCAGTAGAAGAATGAAGACCCCTGCGGTGGTGCGGCGAGCACCGATGCGTCTGACGACCCGGGCAGCGGCAAGTGTGAATCCCGCCATCACGATCGAGCTGATCGCAAACCACAGGAAGAAGGTGTCGCCGTGGCCGTAGATCTCTCCATACATCCTCTCGGATGACCCCAGATAGGGAAGGAACGCTGCGCTCATGAGCATCAGTGCGAGCGCGTTCCCGAGCGTTCTCCGTGTCATCAAGATCACACCGACGGTTCTCGCGAGCGACCTCAGGTCGATGGGCCGCCGATCGCTCGGCTCGAGCGACTCGGTGAGCCTGGTCGACCACACGGCAACGATCACTCCGAAGACCGGTCCAACGGCGAACGTATATCGCCACGATCCGAAGAGAAGCAACGCCTGACCGAGAACCGGCGCAAGCGTCGGGACGATCAGAAACACCGTCACGATGATCGCCATGGCGCGAGCCAGGGCGTCACCACGGAACCGATCCCGGAGTAGCGCCTGCGACACGATCCGTGGCCCTGCGGCGCCGAGACCCCAGAAGAACCGACCTACGAGGAGCCAGCCGAGCGACGTCGCAAGCGTCGTGGCGAAACCCGCCACCACATAGAGAATCAGCCCGGCCATGAACACCGGCTTGCGTCCGAAGCGATCGGCCAGAGGCCCGTAGACAAACTGGCCGACGCCGAGGCCGGCGAAGAAGACCGTCACGATGAGTGCAACCGACGACGAGTCCGACGGCAGGCCGAGATACTCGCGAACGTCCCCGAACGCAGGGAGCATGGCATCGATCGAGATGGCGACGGTTGCCGACGCAGCAGCCATCAGCACAAGGAATTCCCGGCGACTCTGACCCCCGGCAGGCCAGTCCTCCCGTCCCGCGGCTGAGGGTTCTTCCATGCCCGGTCAGACTACCGGTGACTACCGGCGGCAAATCTCCTGCTGAGACTGCTTCAGTTGCAGCATGCCCGGCGCACGGAATCCTCTCAGCGACGGAACAGTGGCTCATTGAGACCGCGGCGGCGATCAGGAACGCAGCTGTTCATCGGCCGCAAGATTGACCCTCATCTGCCTTCAGCGGCTCAGGTAGGGTTGCAGCCATGTTCGAATCGGCAATGCTTCGCTGCGTGTGTAGAAGCTCTCGGGTGGTCCGCCCGGAGCCTGCCGTGGCTTACTGCCGGCGCTCCTGACGACGCAACCGCTCGAGCGTTCTTCGGAACACCACAAACGCGTCGTTGGTTCAATCCACTGCACGACCCCTCAGGAGCAACACCATGTCAGACACCGCCCAACAGTCCCCGCCAGGCCGACCCATCGGGATCTTGTACGAGCACCCCGAGTGGTTCACTCCCCTCTTCGCCGAACTCGACCGCCGCGAGGTTCCGTACGAGCGGATCTACGCCGACCGTCTGCGCTACGACCCGGCAGTCACCGATCTCGACTACAGCCTGGTCGTGAATCGCATGAGCCCATCGTCCTGGCTGCGGGAGAGCGGAACGGCAATCTTCTCGACGCTCAACTTCCTCTCATATCTCGATGACATCGGCATGCCCGTCATCAACGGCACACAGTCGTACCTGTACGAGATTTCGAAGGCGCGCCAGCTTCGGCTCCTCGAACGACTCGACATGGCCCACCCGAAGGCCCGAGTCATCAACCATCCCGATGAGGCCGTTGCAGCCGCTGAAGGATTGACCTATCCGGTGCTCGTGAAGCCCAACGTCGGGGGCAGTGGAGCCGGCATCGTCTCATTCGACACACCGGATGACCTTCGCATTGCCGCCGACAACGGCAAGCTCGAATTCGGACCCGACCACACGGCATTGGTGCAGGAGCATCTTCCAGCTGAGGGCGACGCGATCGTCAGGGTCGAATTCCTCAACGGCGAGTACCTCTACGCAATTCGGCTGTCCCTGATGCCCAACTCCTTCAATCTGTGCCCTGCCGACTACTGCGACCTGCCCGGCATCGCCGATGGTGTGTCCGGACGCGGGGTCCCGATTGAGGCGTTCACCCCGCCGCCTTCGGTCATCGAAGAAGCCGGTCGGCTGCTCGACGCCACCGGCGCCCAGCTCGGAGGCGTTGAGTACCTGATCAACGCGAGGACGGATGAGCCGAGCTTCTACGATATCAACGCCTTGTCGAATTTCGTTGCCGACGCCCCGAAGCTCATCGGATTCGATCCGTTCGTGAACCTCGTCGACTTCATCGTTGAGCAGGCATCCTCATCCGAGAGACGTAGCCTCTAGCGGAGCCGGAATCGCTGGCTCGACACCTCGTTGAGGATCACTTCAGGTTC
>CBFDAN010000265.1:0-3231 GCA_965602815.1 uncultured bacterium | reverse complement strand
GACGGAGAGAACCCTTGCACTGGGGGCTGTCGCATGGATGGCCGCCGGGCGGGGGTTCTGAGCGTGTCTGGGTGGGGGCGCGTCGATCCTGGTTCCGGGGTTAGGTTGCTGCGAGTCGTTGCCGGTGGATTTTGAGCAGGTTGTGGACGGTGCAGACGAGTCGCCACTCACTTGAGGTGGCGTCGAGTCCTCGCCTTGAGAATCTTCGGAACCCGAGGTTGGCTGTGATGTTCCCGAAGACCGTCTCGACGGTGATCTTGCGTTTGGCATACACAGCCGTCCCGTGTTCGGTGGCGAGCCGTTCAACCATTGCTTGTCGGACATCGATCGAGTCTGGACGACCCGCGCGATGGTTCCGCAGAAGTTTGGGGGAGAACTCGTCGGATCCGGAGACGGCCTTCCGTTCGCCCGTGACGGAAGGACCTTGCGAGAGTGGGTGCAATTCCCGGTCTACGACGCCGACGGTTGGGCACAGCTGATCGACGAGTCGATCAACTGTGACTTCGGCGACGCCACCCGATCCGGGCAGGTTTCACGACCGCACCATCTCTCGACTCCGCAGTCTTCGAGCCTACGCGCCCGATTCGCCGTTCGCCGGACCGTCGTACGCATCACCCTCGTCAACCGGTGGCGCAGCCGGAGGCGGCGGCACGGTCTCTGTGGTCGTGGTGGTCGAGCTTCCGCGCCCGACCGCCCAAGCGACAATGGCAATGAGGATCATCACGCCGATAGCCACAAACCAGATCGTGGTGTTGGAGGAGTCATCCGAGGAAGTCGACGATCCCTCAGAGGAATCACCACCGGAGGATGCTTGGGTCGTGTCCGGCGCCTTCGTGGTCGTGGCCGCCGCAGTCGTCGTCGGAGCCTCCGTGGTGTCGCTCGCCGAGTCATCGCCCGATGCTGCGGTTGTCGTGACGAGGCTGGCTCCCGTCTCACCATCCTCGCTGCACCCTGTCGCCCAACCGATCATCGCCACGACCAGGAACGCCGCAAGGGTGAGCCGTGCCATTCGATTCATCGCCATCGTCATGATTCTCTCCCGTCCTCTATGAAGGAATCTCCACCCCACCTCCGGTGTCGGGAGATCCCGGGAGCACAAAGCGAACACACGCGCACCCACATCAGGGAGCCCTACCCGGATCGGGTCATTCCTGCGTCTTGCCGCGCGCGACGGCGGCTCGGCGCGTCTGCGACGGAGCAGGTCGAGTTCTACCCGAATCGGGTGGGACACCCTGACGGGCGCCATGCGATAGTGGCTGTGCACAGTCAGTCGTCCGCATCGCGCGGGCTGATCCGAGGTCGTACCCCGACGGGGTGAAGGAGGTAGTCGATGGTCTTCTGGAATTGGTTCTTCCTGGTCTTCATATTCATCCCAATGATGGTGGCGTGGATCTACACGGCGTTCGATATCTTCCAGCGCCCGGACATTGGTGGCCTCGCGAAGTTCCTTTGGCTTCTGCTGATCCTGTTCATCCCGATCATCGGAATGCTGATCTACTTCATCGCACGACCAGACGAGTTCCTCGTCGATTGACCGAGATCGTGGGTCGGCCCGGACCGCAGATGACGTGGCGGTTCGCGAGTGGTGACGCGAACCCTCCCCGACGAGCCATCACCACAAGGCCACAGGCTTCCGCCGGCGAACGAGCTTGGTGGAATGTAGGAAACGGTGTCAGAGAAAGGACACACACATGTCAACAGGAGACAATCTCGCGCTGTATGTAGCGTCGTACGACGACGCTGTATCGGCGAAGTCGGACTTCGACTCGTTGAAGAGCGCCGAAGGCAAGGACTTCATGATCGAGGCTGCGGTCGTCATGAGCCGGGACGCAGACGGCAAGGTCGACGTACTCGAGAAGGGCGACGGCGACACCGGTGCCGGAGCCGTGATCGGTGGGGGCATTGGCCTCGTCGTCGGCTTGTTCGCACCGCCGCTCCTTGCAGCGACCGCGATCGGTGCCGGCATTGGCGCATTGCTCGGCCACTTCACCAAGAAGCACGATGAGAAGGAACTCGGCGTCGAACTCGAGCAGTACTTCCCGCCGAACTCCTCGGCTGTTGTCGTTGTCGTCGACAACAAGTACCTCGACCGCGTTCAGGCTGCGTTGACGAAGTCCAGCAAGCAGGTGAGCAAGGCGATCGACTCCGACGACTATGACAAGCTCTCGAAGGCGCTCTCCGATTCGTCTGACGAGATCAACAAGGCTGTCGACGACTCCTGATCAACCGACCAGACATCCCGGGGGATGACACCGCCTGGATCCGGAAGCCCCGCCCCCTCCCCATCGCTAGGGCGGGGTTTCCCGCGTCCTGGGAGCTACCAGCTTCCAGCTACCGGCTACCAGCCCGAACTGAGTAGCTGAGGATGGACCTCTTCGTCTCCCTCACGCCCACGCAGCGGGGGAGGCGAAGACACGTCTGCACAGTTGCACCGTCCGAATCGAGTAGTCGCATCGGCGAGACTCGCAACGGCGATCGATTGCTAGTACCCGAATCGGGTGGGGACGGACGATGCAGCCGTCGTAGTGTGATCCTCGACCCTGTCACGTCCTTGAACGCCAATCGGGAGCATCGAGATGAGCGCCAAACCGACCGACGGTCAGAAGTCGAAGGCCGTCCCCACTGCACCGACCGCAATGCAACAGTGGTTCCCCATCGGATCGTGGTTACCGAAGTACAACTGGGGCAAGTTCCTCGCCGCAGACCTGATCGCAGCGGTAAGCGTTGCGGCCCTGTTGATCCCGGAGTCGATGGGGTACTCGTCGGTGGCAGGCGTTCCGGTGCAGATCGGCCTCTACGCGGCACCGCTCGCGTTGATCGCCTATGCCATGTTCGGCGGGTCGAAGCTCCTCATTTTCGGAGCGGCAGGATCCGTTGCGGCCGTCTCGGCGAGTGTGGTCGGCGGCCTTTCCGGTGGAGATCAGGACACCGCTGTGGCGATGACGGCGGCGCTGGCATTTGCCGCGGGAGCGGTGTTCCTGGTGGCCGGGCTCGCCAAGATGGGTTGGATCCCCAACTTCATGTCAAAGGCCGTGATGGCCGGGTTCATCACCGGGATGTCGATTCAGATCATCGTCGGCCAATTCGGCAAGCTCTTCGGTGTCAAACAGGCGGATGGCAACACGTTCGAGAAGCTGTGGTCTGCGGTGTCGCAAATCGGGGACTGGAACTGGGTCGCGGTCGCGTTCGGTGTTGGCTCGCTCGTCTTGATATTCGCCATCCAGAAGTACG
>CBFDAN010000264.1:0-3244 GCA_965602815.1 uncultured bacterium | reverse complement strand
GGGGCCGTTCCTCGCTTCGAGGAATATGACCTGGGGGTAGTTCGCGTACACTACCACCACACCAGTCGACAAGGACGAGGATGATCGGCAAGACACTTGGACACTATGAGATCGTCGACGAGCTCGGCTCGGGTGGTATGGGTGTCGTCTACCGCGCGCGCGACCCGCGCCTGGGTCGCGACGTGGCGATCAAGGTCTTGCCGCAGAGCGTCGCGACCGACGCCGCTCGCATATCCCGCTTCGAACGTGAGGCTCAGGCCGTCGCCGCCTTGTCGCACCCCAACATCCTGGCGATTCACGAATTCGGTCATCAAGACGGAACGGCTTTCGCCGTCATGGAGTTGCTCGAAGGTCAGACCCTCCGTCAGAGGCTGGAAAACGGCCCGCTGCCGCAATCGAAAGTAGTGTCAATCGGGGCCCAGATCGCGCAGGCCCTGACGGCGGCCCACGACAAGGGGATCGTCCACCGGGATCTCAAACCGGGCAATATCTGGATCACGACTGAGGGTCAGGCGAAGGTGCTCGATTTCGGGCTGGCGAGTTTCAGTGCAGTTCCCCAGGATCCCGAGGCCGAAACGATGGCCCACGCGACAGATCCGGGATCGGTCCTTGGAACGGCGGCGTACATGTCGCCGGAACAGGCTCGCGGGGAAACGGTCGACACTCGCTCGGACATCTTCTCGCTCGGAGCGGTGCTCTTCGAGATGTTGATAGGTCGGCAGGTCTTTGCCCGGGCGACGGCAGCCGAGACGATGACCGCGGTGCTCCAAGACGACCCCCCAAGCATGGATGGCGCGCCGCAACCGGTTGCCCCCAGTCTCGTGCGCACCGTCTGGCACTGCCTGGAGAAGGAGCCCGGCGAGAGGTTCCAGACGGCCAGAGACCTGGCGTTCGCGTTGAGCGGTGTGAGTGACTCCGGGGCCGTCCGGCTCGGTCACGGCGTCCGTGAAAAGAAAGGTACGCGCTGGTCGAGATGGGCGGTCGCGGCCGGGCTTTCGCTGCCGGCGGTCGTCGCGGTCGCGCTTGTCGTCTTCGGCCTCGCTGGAAATGACCCTTCGCCAACGCGAGCCGGAGTCAGCCGATGGGATGTCTCCCTCGGGGAGAATCAGGAGCTCCTCGTGCTCGGCCGCTCCCATCCTCTGGCACTGTCCGCCGACGGTAAGCAGCTTGCGTATGTGGCGACCGACGGTGGAACGAGCCGACTTTTTGTCCGCGCGATCGAGAAGTTCGAAGCGGCAGTACTCCGCGGCACGGAGGGAGCCAAGAACCCGTTCTTTTCACCGAACGGCGAGTGGGTCGGTTTCTTCGCCGAGGGCGAACTCCGCAAGGTTCCCAGCGGGGGAGGAGCGGTCCTCAGGATCTGCGATGCGCCGCTCGACAATCTTGGGTCCGCCTGGGGCGAGGACGGCACGATCGTGTTCGCCTCCTACGCGACAGGCCTTTGGCAGGTGAATGCAGCCGGAGGTGATCCGAAGGTGCTGACGCGGATCGACGCTGAGTCCGGTGAGACCCAGCACCGATGGCCGCAGTTTCTGCCGGGGAATCGGCTGCTGATGACGATCGGGACGACTCGCGGATCGAAGGTGGTGGTCGTCGATTTGCGCGACGGCAAGAGGATTCCGGTCACCGATGTGACCGACGTGACGGTCGCCCAGTACCTGCCGACCGGGCACCTGCTCTTCGCCCAGGGATCGGCGCTACAGGTCGTTCCGTTCGACATCGCCGACGAGTCTGTGCGAGGAGCGCCCGTCACGATCGTGGAAGGGGTCACCGCTGTCACCGCCCAAGCGGTCTCCTACTTCGCGGTCTCTGATTCGGGTAACCTGGCCTACGTCCCTGGAAATGAAGACGCTGGGACTCGACTCGTGTGGGTGGATGCCGCAGGCGAAGTCACGCCGATCGAATCTCGGTCGGGATCCCACCTGATGCCGCGCATCTCGCCAAGTGGAACCAGTGTTGCAATAACCGTCGGTTCAGCGCTGGGTTTGCGAGTGATCGAGACCTTCGACCTCAACCGCGGCTCCCGGCGCCGGCTGACCTTCGAGAGCAGCAACGCGCTACCCGTCTGGACCCCCGACGCCCGGCGCATCGCCTTCGCGTCGAGCCGAGATGGCGGGTGGAACCTGTATTGGCGGGCTGCTGATGGCAGCGGCGAAGCCACGCGCCTGCTCGCCAGCGAGAACGAGCTCTGGCCGCACAGCTTTTCGCCCGATGGTAAGGTGCTGGCCTATTGGGAGATCGACGCCGAAACGGCACGCGATATCTGGATCCTCCCGGTCGAAGGTGATCCGACGCCGATACCGTTCCTGTTGACACCCTACAACGAGAGAGCCCCCGTGTTTTCGCCCGACGGTCGCTGGATCTCCTACATTTCCGACGAGTCGGGACGCGACGAAGTCTATATACGACCCTATCCCGGCCCGGGCGCCCAGACCACCGTTTCGACGGGGGGAGGTGTCGAGCCGATCTGGGCACCAGACGGACGACGCCTGTTCTATCGCAGCGCCAACAGCATGATGGTCGTCTCGGTCGAGACCCGGAACGGCATCTCCGTATCGAAGCCGACGGTCCTGTTCGAGGATCGCTACGACCGAGGGGTCGCGGGCAATCTGAGCTACGACCTCGCCCCGGAGGGAGACAGGTTCTTGATGATCCAGCCCCTCGGGGGCAGAACGTCGGCGAGCTTCCGGGTCGTCCTCAATTGGTTTGACGACGTGCGGCGGTTGTCGCCTCCCGAGTAGCCCGCCGAGAGGTGCCACTCTTCGCATTAACGCAGAGGTACATGAGTCCCACGCGCACATTTGTTGATTTGCACGGGCGCCACCCTCAAGGTGCGACCCCATGCCGTTGCCACTCAACACCCGACCCGATAGGATGATCGCCATCAAGGAGGCTGACAAATGACGCGCAAGATTCTTGTTCTGGCACTCATCGGAGGCGTTCTCTTTCCGGCCAATGGCCTCACCTGCACCGACATCGTCGTCGGCAAGAAGGCCTCGGCCGACGGCTCGGTGATCACCTCCCACACCGGGGCCGCCCGCAACGGCGGGGGGGTGCAGGTGGTTCCGGCCCAAACCCATGAGCAGGGATCCATGGCACCGGTTTATTGGGGCATGCTCGACGCCAAGGGGCCGTTCAAGAGTTACGGCGAGGTGATCGGTCACATCCCGCAGGTCGAGCGGACGTATCGGTACTTCCACTCGGCCTATTCGCACATGAACGAGCATCAGCTCGCGATCGCCGA
>CBFDAN010000263.1:0-3259 GCA_965602815.1 uncultured bacterium | reverse complement strand
GAGCCTCCTGCGGGGGGTGGTCGCCGTGGAACTCCTCGACGTACTTCTCAGTCGTCGAACTCGAGCGACCGCCCAGGTAACGCACCAGCAACGCAGCGGCCACGGCACCTGCGACGAGGACGCTTGCGATCGCCCACGGATCAGCCTCTTGCACTTCGTGAAGCAGGTCCTCGACAATGTGCTCGATAGCGATGACAACGATGGCGGTGAGCACACCGACGACCGTTGAGACGGCCATCGCAACCGCGTTCCTCTGCAGGCTGCTGCTCATGAGCACATTATGCCTGGCACCAGTGACCGGCTTCAAGTGAACTCCGGCGGCTACCAGCTACCAGCAAGACTCGTATCTCGTGTCTGCTGTCTTGGCTTCTGGTACTTGATTCTCCTGGCGAAGCACGGTCACTACACTCCCGCCCCATGACGACTGACGATACCGAGGCGGCCGCGCCGGAGCCCGCGAAATCGAGCAAGACGAAGACGATTGTCGGCGGGATCATCACGCTGATCGTCCTCATCCTCGTCTTCGGCATCGTTCTGCCGCAGTTCGGCGACTACGACCAAGCCTGGGCCGCAATCCAGGCCATGTCCGCGTTGGCTCTCAGCATCTTGGTCTTGATGACGATCTTCAACGTGATCGCATATGTGTGGCCGTATCAGGCCGCGTTGCCCACACTCAAATACAAGCCGGCGTTCATGATTCGGCAGACATCGTTCATGATCAGCAACGTCATTCCGATGGGCGGCGCGTTCGGCATAGCGGTGCAGTACGCAATGCTCAGTTTCTACCGAATCGGGCCGGGGGAGGCCACGGCGGGTATCGGAATCGTAAGCGCTTGGAATACGTTCGTCACACTCAGCCTGCCGATCTTCGCGGCGGTTGGCTTGGTGTTCATCGGGCAGGCGAAGGGCGCCGCGTTCGCGGTCGCAGCAATTGGGCTCGTCGCCGTCGTGGCCGTAGTGCTGCTCGTCGCGGCGATCCTGCGCAGCCCTGAGACAGCCCGCAAAGTCGGACAGTGGGGCGATCGTATCGTCAAGTGGGCATACGGGCTCTTCAAGAAGACGCCCGATTTCAGCGTCGTAGATGAGGTGCTGAAGTTCCGGGACTCGACCGTCGACGTGGTGAGCCAGGGATGGCTCCGGATCACGGCGACGAGCTATCTCCAGCAGCTCATGCAGTTCCTGATCCTCTGGGTGGCGATCTTTGCCATCCAGGATGGTTCGAACGCCCCGGTGACGTTCATCGAGGCGTTCGCTGCCTTCGCATTTGGCCGACTCACAACGTTCATACCGCTGCCGCCGGGAGGCCTGGGCACGACCGATGCGGCGATCACCGGGATCCTTGTTGGGTTTGGTGCTGCCAACAACGACGCATTGGCCGCCGTCATGGTGTGGCGCGCCCTCACCTACTTCCCGCAGGTCATCATCGGGATCGGTACCTACCTCTACTACCGGGCAAAGGTGTCAAAGCAAACGAAGGCTGAGGCTTCCCCGGCCTGACCGCTGCCCTTCTGCGGACTGCCGAATTCAGTCGACCGACGTGTCTCCTGCGTGACGATCGGTAGGTGAGACCTCGAGGTGAATCGAACGATCCTGATGCTCATGCCGCGCTGCCGGGTGCTGGTGCGCCGGATCGTCGAGAAAGAGACGAGTGTCCTCCATGTGGATCAGGCCCGGTCCATAGGCCGTCCGCAGGTTCGCCTCGGTGAGCACCTCGGCCGGGGGGCCGGAGGCAACTACCACACCGGCCATGAGTATCACATAGTCGGCGACCTGGGCAGCCGTCAGGTCGTGGGTTGTGAGAATGATCGTGCATCCGTGTGATTGCTCTTCATGGATCACGTCGTCGATCGCCTGGGCTGAGGTGATGTCGAGACCGGTGAGTGGCTCGTCGAGGAGCAGCATGTCGTGGTCCTGCGCCAGGCCCTGAGCGACGAAGACCCGCTGGCGCTGGCCGCCGGACAGCTCCGTGATGTGTCGATCGGCCAGAGCGGTGATCTCCATGCGCTCCATTGCCTGGTTCACCCTGACCCGGTCCTCCGCCTTGAGGCGGCGGTACGGGCCGACCGATGGATAACGACCCATGGTGACGACCTCTCGAACCGTGATCGGCAGAGATTCATTCACCCGCGTCGACTGCAAGACGTAGGCCGTGCGGCGGGGGCGCCCATCAATGGGTGTGGTGGTGATGGAGCCGGAGGAAGGTTCGATCAGCCCCGCGATACCGTTGAGCGCCGTCGATTTGCCCGATCCGTTCGGGCCGATGATCGCAGTGATTCGGCCCTCGGGAATCGCAAACGACGAGGGGGAGATGGCCATCCTCGATCCATATCGGAATGACGCCTGTTCGGCCACCACGGCCGGTTCGTCTACCGGCATGAGGCACACCGACCTTCGATCTCGAACCGGTGTCCGGTGACGGCGAAGCCCGATGCGGCGGCCATCTGTTCGATGAGTTGTTCGATGGCGTGTTCCTGTTCGCTGCTTGGCACGACGTCAGCCGCGGCGCCGCACGATATGCAGACAAGATGGTGGTGGTGTCCCGCGAGCCACTCGGCCAATTCGAATCGCATGATGCCCTCAGCGTCGTGTTGCGCGGTGAGAACCCCTGCCGCCGCGAGTACCGAGAGCGATCGGTAGAGCGAAGACAGGGGGATCGTCTCGGAGAGGTCGGTTTGGATCTCGGCGGCCGTACGCGGCCCGCCCGAGTCCGCAATCGCCTGGAGTGTCGCTCGGCGGCCGCGAGTGAGCCGGATCCCCTCCGAGGAGAGACGCTGCTGTACGGCTTGTTCGAGATGTTGCATTACCGGGGCTCCGTTGATACCGTTCCATAAGAATAGGAATCATTCTCATTATAGTCAGGGAGTCGGGAATGCGGAGCGTCGCTATGGTGGTGGTCACCACCGGCCTGCTGGCGCTGGCCGTGACGGGCTGCAGTTCCGACGACCCTGCGGACGGCACGGTGTCGGTTGTGACGACGACCACGATCCTCGGTGATCTTGTCCGCAACGTGGTGGGTGAAGATGCCGACGTCGAGGTGCTGATGCCCGTCGGTGTTGACCCCCACGACTTCCAGGCGTCGGCCCAGCAAGTTGCGGCGATCCAACGAGCCGATCTCGTTGTGGCGAACGGGCTTGGCCTGGAGGATGGCCTCCAAGACGTGCTCGAAGCCGCGGAAGCCGACGGGGTCCTCGTGTGGGAAGTCGGGCCAGACATCGATCCTCGGCACTTCTCTGACCCTGCGGAACCCGACGACCACGGT
>CBFDAN010000262.1:0-3275 GCA_965602815.1 uncultured bacterium | reverse complement strand
TTGAAGAAGTACTGCCGCTGGTGCCGCACGCACACACCGCACAAAGAGACGCGGTAGCGGTCTTTCGATCCGATTTGTGAGTGAGCCGGCCCTTGGGCCGGCTTCTCTTGTTGTGCGGCGACCCAGGCCAGGAGGAACGGCCGAGGTGTTGAATCCGTCGGGGCTACGCTTGAACGCCATGACACCAGGCGACCTGGAAGGCAGCACCATCGGTCCGGTTGCGCACCGCGTCGACCGGGAGCGAATCGGTGCCTTTGTCGCCGCGACGCTAGATCGCGCCGAACGGTGGATCGAATATGCACCGCCGGGGTACGCGGCGGCCTTGCTGTTCTCGGTGGCCGGCGTGCTGCTCAACGATGAACGGATCCGGCCATACCTGGCAACCCTGATCCATGTTGATCAGCAGTTCACGTATCACAGCCCGATCGAAGAGAGCTCCACCATCGAAATGACGGGCACCGTCGAGCGGGTTCGTGAACGTGGAGGGGCGTTCTTCGTGACGTTCTCGGCCGTCGGCGCCTCGAACGGCCGGATCGTGCTCGAGTCACGATCAACATTTCTCATGTCCGATCAGGCAGCAGCCGAGTCAGAAGTCGATAGAACCGAGCCCGCGGTCGACAATCGAGAACTGAACGAGATGGCAGCGGACTCACAACCGGCCGAGACCGGCGACACGCTCAATGTCCGGAAGTCGGCAAGCCGCGCGGACCTCATCCGCTATGCCGCGGCGACGCGAGACTTCAACCCTCTCCACTGGGATCACGAGACCGCTCGGGCCGCTGGGCTCGACGGGGTCGTCGTGCACGGATTGCTCATGCTCTCATGGATGGCTCAACAGGCAGCCGCGTTCGAACCCGGACCCGCCCCGATCGCAACGATCAAGGCCCGTTTCCGCAGCGCCCTTGGCCCTGCCGAAGCCGCCCGGGTTGAAGCCACGGTGACTACGGTTTCGACTGAACCTCGAGAAGCGACTGTCTCGCTGAAGGTGGTCGCGAACGAGGTAGATCTGGTCACCGGATCCGCCGTCCTGCATCCCACGGGGGTAACCCCATGACCCAACCTGAGGTCGAACGATTCGACGAAGACGAGCTGGTGAGCCTCGCCACACAGGGAGATCAGGCGGCGTTCACTGAGCTGGTCAGGAACCACCAGCATGAGGTGTACACGTTGGCCGTACGGATGGTTGCCGATCGAGAGCTTGCCCACGACGTTGCGCAGGAAGCGTTCGTACGAGCGTGGCGCGCCATCGGCCGGTTCCGCGGCGACGCCAAGTTCTCGACGTGGATGCACCGTATCACCGTGAACACCGCATTCACTCACCGGGATAGACGGAAACGAACCGCCGCCGATCCGCTCGACGTGGTGTATCGGGAGCCGGAGTCGGAGTCGCTGAGTCCCGAACGCGGCGGTGAGAGCGCCGCGATACGGGGACCGCTCGGTGAAGCACTCACGGCGCTCCCGGAATCGTTGCGTTCGGTTGTTGTGCTCAAGGACGTCTACGAATGGAACCACGTCGAGATCGCTGAGCATCTCGGGATCACCGTCACCGCCGCGAAGGTTCGGCTTCACCGAGGACGAAGGTCACTCCGGCAGACCCTGTGGCGACACCAGAGCGAGGAGGGTGCATGAACGCCCGATGCGCCGTGGTCAGGATGCGCCTCCCCGGTCTCGACTCCGTCGATGAGTTGGGGGAGCGACTCGCGGGGCACGTCGAAACCTGTCTTCGATGCCAGGCCGAGGCTGCCCGATACCGAACCCTGCGCCGCAGACTCGGAGTGCTGTCGCGGGACACGATGACAGCGCCGGCGACCTTGGCCCCTTCCGTCGCCGCCCGCATCGACGTCGAGGAATCGGACGCGCCGGCCGGTCGCCGCGTAGGGTTGCGCCGGGCCGCTGTTGCCGTTTCCGCCGCCGCCGGAGCCGCCGTTGCGGCCACCGCCGGGACGATCATCGTGGTCGGCTTCCGTCGGTCACATCACGCCGCGTGATGGCGCCTTCGGCGCCGTACTCCGTGGTCCGTAGTCCGTGATGGCGCCCTCGGCGCCGTGGTCTGTACTCCGTTGTCCGTAGTCAGTACGAAGCCGCGGTTGCTCGGATTGCCTCCTTTCGACCCGCAAGTCTTCTCGACGGGTACGATGGAGGGACAACGAGGCATTGTGCTTTGCCGATTCTGCTCCATATACTCTCGGCTCGGGCCTCAACCGGCCGGAGGGGTGTAGCTCCAATTGGCAGAGCGCCGGTCTCCAAAACCGGAAGTTGTGGGTTCGAGTCCCGCCACCCCTGCCCACTCAGGAGGAGTGCAGTTGAACCGCGAGATGCGTCGCCTTCAGGCGAAAGAGGATGAGCGCGCTAAGAAGAAGCGTCGCGAAGCCGCCCAACCGAAGAAGAAGCAGCGCGTGGGTATCCGCCAGTACCTCCGCGAAGTTCGACAGGAGCTGAAGAAGGTCGCGTGGCCGTCACGCGAAGAGCTCACTACCTACACCGTGGTGGTGTTCGCCGTGACCACCGTCCTCACCCTCTTCATATTCGGCCTTGACTGGGCGTTCTCGAAGGGCGTGTTGTTCTTCCTGGAGAACATGACCTGATGAGCGAATCCACACAGGACATCCTCGACGACCAAGAGGACGCCGTCCCCGAGGAGGTTGAGCAGAAGCCGCTCAGCCCCTTCGACCTGCCGGGTGGCTGGTACGTCATCCATTCGTATTCCGGCTACGAGAACAAGGTCAAGGCGAATCTCGAGACCCGTGTCAAGTCCATGCATCTCGAAGACAAGATCTTCGACGTCGCCATTCCGATGGAGGATGTCGTCGAATACAAGGGCGGCAAGAAAGTCACCGTCCAACGCAAGAAGTTCCCCGGGTACGTGCTTGTACGCATGTACCTCGACGACGACTCGTGGTACGCCGTGCGCAACACCCCGAGCGTCACCGGGTTTGTCGGATCCCAAACCAAACCGACACCGCTGTCTCGCCGCGAGGTCGAGCGCATCCTCGGAGTTGAGAAGGAAGAGGGCAAGAAGGAGAAGCCCACGTTCAAGCCGGCCTGGGAGGTCGGGGAGACCGTGCGGGTGGTCGAAGGACCCTTCGCCGACTTCAACGGTGTCATCGAAGACATCAACGTGGACCAGTCCAAGGTACGGGTCCTCGTCGACATCTTCGGTCGTGAAACACCGGTCGAACTCAACTTCGACCAGATCGTCAAGTACTAGATCCCGAGCGAGGTTCCCTGATGGGTCGCAAGAAACTGATGACCGTGCTGAAGCTGCAGATCCCTGC
>CBFDAN010000261.1:0-3281 GCA_965602815.1 uncultured bacterium | reverse complement strand
AACCGCATATCTCATATCTCATATCGATGAGGCCATCCCAGTCCGGCTCGTCGCAATGACATGAGAATCTGGCGAGTGAGCCGACACGGCGCTGCCTAGGAGCCGGTGTGATTGCCGCGATGAGAGGCCATCCAGTCGGCGGCAAAGTCGACCAAATCCCTGACACCCATCAGCCGCCCCTCTCCACTCCCGATCGTGCACCGTCGTTCGGCACCGGATTCCGCGAACGCCTCTCCGATCTCCTCGAAGTCGGCGTTGTCACCTTCGAGGTCCTCGAACGTGACCCAACGCCGCTCCCCGTCGACAATCACCGGTGCTCCCTGGGTGACCCATTCCTTCCCCGGGTAGTCGGCGCGGTACTCAGCGAGGTGCAGGGTTGTGCTGTTGGCGTGTCCGACACCAAGCAGCAAGATCCTCCCGTCGAGGTCGTAGAGGCGCGCAAGCGGCGATCCATCGCCGAGCGGGTGATTGAACGAGTGGTCGTCGACTACCAGCTCGGCATTCGGACCGCTAGCAGCGAACGACACCTGTGGGTGGCCGCTCCTGCGGACCCCCGGGTAGTTCCTGAATCCCTCAGCAATGACCCCCATCATCCGGGTCGGGGTCACCACAGCGTCGAATGCCGGCGTCTCGTCGCGGATGATCTGCCACCACGGCTCAGGCACCGGTGGATTGCGCCATAGAGAGGGCTCCGAGAGTCCAGTGGAATGTGTCGGCATGACCAGCGTCCCGGTGTCTCCCACCGCTGCAAACAACGCCGCGATCACGGCCTGGGGGCCGCCCGCAACCCACCCGAGCGCCGACATCGAGGTATGCACGAGCATCGTCATGCCCTCGGCAACCCCGAGCGACTGGAGATCTTGCACCAGGCTATTCGCTGTTGCGGGACGGTCCGCTGCGTTGATCGCTTCGGTTTCCCCTGCCACCTCGCGGGAACGCTCGGCCATCGTCGGATCAGACGAAACTGGCTCGCCCATGCGGTCCTCTCCTCAATCGGATGCGTCGTTCGATGGCTGTCGACTAGTGGCTGAGATAGCGGTTCGTGATCGGAAGTCGGCGATCGCGCCCGAAACCTTTCCGAGTGATCTTCACACCCGGTGGGGCTTGACGGCGCTTGTACTCGTTGCGGTCGACCATGCGCGCAATACGACACACCAGTTCTCGGTCGTATCCCAATGCGGCAACCTCGTCCACCGTTCGATCACACTCGATGTATTCCTCGAGCACGGCGTCGAGGATGTCGTACGGGGGAAGCGAGTCGGTGTCGAGCTGATCCGGTCGCAGCTCCGCAGATGGCGCCTTGTCGATGATTGCCTCGGGGATGACCACACCATCCCGGTTGCGCCAACGGGCGAGGCGATACACGAGTGTCTTGTACACGTCCTTCAGCACGGCGTATCCACCGGCCATGTCGCCGTACAGCGTCGCGTACCCGACCGCCATCTCAGACTTGTTTCCGGTGGCGACCACCATCCCGCCGAACTTGTTCGAAACACCCATCAGGATCGTTCCCCGAATGCGGGCTTGCAGATTCTCCTCGGCCACCCCCGACGGAGTGCCGTGGAAGAGCGGATCGAGAGTTTCGAGAAACGACTCGAACGTAGCTTCGATCGGGACAACACTGAACCGGCACCCGAGGTTGGTCGCGAGCGCCTCGGAATCTGCGACCGACCCTGCCGATGAGTATCGCGTCGGCATGGTCAACGTGTGAACGGCACCCGGCCCGAGGGCGTCGACTGCAAGCGTGGCTGCGAGCGCGGAGTCGATTCCACCTGACGATCCGATGATGACTTCGCTGAACCCGTTCTTCGTCACGTAGTCCCGCAGACCGGTGACGAGAGCCTGGTAGACCGCTGCGTCGTCGGATAGGCGCTCCACGGGAGCTGGTAGGGGCTGGGGCACCCGGTTGATACTCGGCTCCACGATCGGGACCGCGGGCACAGTCCGGTCGCGTTCTGAGGGGACCTCGATGTCGACGACAAAGAGCTCCTCCGTGAATTGTGGGGCGCGATAGATGAGCTCCCCTTCGGAATCGAAGATCATCGAGTCGCCGTCGAAGACCAACTCGTCCTGGCCTCCGACACAGTTCACGTAGACCACCGCTGCGCCGCTCCGCTTCGCTTCAGCCGACAGCAGCAGTGCCCGTTCATCGCTCTTGCCCTCATGGAATGGCGAACCGTTGAGGTTCAACAGGAGCGTGGCGCCTACGTCGGCCTGACGCGCAGGTGGTCCGTCCGGCGACCAGATGTCTTCACAGATCGAGACTCCGACGGCGACACCGCCGATCTCCCATAGCCGCGTCGGCTCCCTGCCTTCTGCGAAATAGCGCGCCTCGTCGAACACGCCGTAATTCGGCAATAGCTCCTTGTGATACACGCCGGCGACGCGGCCTCCGGCAATCACGGCCGCGGCGTTGGCGACGCGGCGCTCCACCGAGTCGTCGTCGATCACCCCTTCTCCGAGAGGGTCAACAAACCCGACGACAACGGCGCATCGACCGGACGCATCGGCCAATCGATCCAGCACCTCGAGATTCTCCTCGACGAAACCCTCACGAAGAACCAGGTCCTCCGGCGGATACCCGACGATGGCAAGCTCGGGGACTACGAGTACGTCGGCTTCGACCTTCTCGGCCCAATGCATCGCCTCAAGTACTCGGTCCTCGTTGCCCGAGAGATCCCCGACGGTGAGATCGATTTGTGCGCCCGCAACCCTGATCGTCGTCATAGGCCGGAGACGGTCTCTTCAATGAGGAAGTCGACAACGCCAATCAGTGCTTCTCGGTTGTCGGCACCGGAAGCAATGGCGCCCTGGTAGATCGCTCGCTGCCGGTCGGCACTGGTTCCGCGCCGCACGATCTCTTGCGTCTGGGCCACCTCCTCGACGCAGTCGAGACGTTGTGCATCCTCGGCGACAAGCTCGACCAGTTCTGCAACGAGATCGGCGGTCGGTACGAGTTTCCCTATGCCGAAGTCGATCAGAGACTCCGAGACCCCGTATCGCTGTGCCCGCCAGATGTTCTCCATGAGCAGCATCCGCGAGTACACCCGCCACCGCTGGTTCTCTTGACGAAGACGGAACAGCATCGACAACAGCGAGACATACATCGCAGCGAGGCTGATCCCGTCGTCAATCCGTGTCGCGATGTCGGTCGACCGCATCTCGAGCGTGGGATACCGGGCAGACGGCCTGATGTCCCACCACAGCTTCGTTTCGTCTTCGATGACGCCGGACGCGACGAGGATCTGGGCGTGACGCTGGTAGTGGCTCCAGTCGAGAAA
>CBFDAN010000260.1:0-3285 GCA_965602815.1 uncultured bacterium | reverse complement strand
GACTCGCCGGCGGCGGCCGGACCTGATGGAGTGAGCTACGAGCCTCGAGATGGCTGCTGCCGGCTGGGTGGATCGTCGGAGCCCTGCTCGTAGCTCGCAGCTCGGAGCTCTGCGGTTTAGGTTCCCGGGTTGCTACCATCTGCGTCCGCTCTTCCCCCTGTCTTGGAGGATCCCGTGAATACGCTCGACCAGATCGAGGGCGCCCAGCTGCGCGATGACATTCCGGACTTCGGTCCCGGCGACACCGTGCGCGTGCACGTTCGTGTCATCGAGGGTGGACGGGAACGGACCCAGGCGTTCGAAGGTGTCGTGATAGCTCGCAAGGGTGGTGGCATTCGCGAAACGTTCACCGTTCGAAAGATCAGTTTCGGCGTGGGCGTCGAACGCATCTTCCCCGTGCACGCCCCGATTGTTCAGACTATTGAAGTCCTCCGCCGTGGTGACGTGCGCAGGGCCAAGCTCTACTACCTCCGCAACCGGGTCGGAAAGGCCACGCGGATCAAGGAGAAGCGCGACTGACCGGCCTTCGCCGGCGGAGCGGCGTAGATCACGACCCGTCGAACCGTCGGGTCGTTGTCGCTCCACTCGACGAAGCAGCTCTCATCGCCGCCACGACCACGCTGTCCGAGGCCGACCCGATGCTCGCGGAACTCGCCCGGCGAAACGGCGTGCCGCCTCTCTGGCCACGGGAACCCGGCTTCACGACGATGCTGCGACTCATTCTCGAGCAACAGGTGTCGCTCGCATCCGCGGAAGCGGCCTATCGCAAGCTTGGGGATGTCATGGGTGAGATCGAACCGCGACCATTTCTGGAACTCGAAGACAAGGAACTCAAGGCGATTGGGTTCTCAAGACAGAAGGCCGGGTACGTGAGAGGTCTCGCGTCCGGGTTGATCGACGGTTCGATCGAACTCGATCCGCTGTCCGACCTTCCGGACGAAGAAGCGGCGGAACACTTGGCGGCAATCCGTGGCGTCGGGCCGTGGACGGCGGCCTGCTACCTGCTCTTCGCTCTCCTCCGACCCGACGCGTGGCCGCCGGGAGACCGGGCGCTCGAGGTTTCGATGGGTCGCGTCTACGGACTGCCCAGCGTGCCCGATACGCAACAAGCGAACCACCGGGCCAGGGAGTGGCGGCCCTTCCGCGCAGTTGCCGCACGTCTGCTCTGGCATGAGTACCTCGGGGGCGGCGAGTGAACGACGGATTGGGAGACGCGAGCGGTAGGGTGGAACCTGTGACTGCGCCCGATCTCGGCCCCGTTGCGCCCATACCGGCAGAGACCGACGGCGCCCCTGCGCCGAAGAAACATGCCCTGCCGTTCTGGCTTGAACTGCCGCTCCTCATCCTCGCTGCGCTGGTTATTGCCGTCGTCATCAAGACGTTCTTCTTCCAGGCGTTCTGGATCCCGTCGTCATCGATGGAGGACACGCTGCAGATCAACGACCGTGTGATGGTGAACAAGCTCGCCTACCGATTCGGAGATCTCCAACGCGGACACATCGTGGTTTTCGACGATCCACGCGGTGACACCACACCGGAAGAAACGCTCTACGAAGCTTCTCGCCGCAACATCACTGAGGCCATCGGGCTCTCCGTTCCGCGGACTGAATTCATCAAACGCGTGATAGGGCTCCCCGGAGAACGCGTCGAGATCATCGACAACCAAGTGCTCATCGACGCGGTGCCGATCGACGAGCCCTACCTGAAGAGTGGATCAACCATGCCCGACTTCGGCCCCATCATCGTGCCACCGGGCGAGATGTTCGTGATGGGGGACAACCGCAACTCGAGCCAGGACAGCCGCTACTTCGGGTCGGTATCAACCGACACCGTGGTCGGCAGAGCATTCGTGATCATGTGGCCGGTCTCACGCTGGTCGGGACTGTGACGACCGGCTTACTCACGCGCGACCGGTAGCATCGACATGACGGCCCCGGACGGGAGAGATACGAGTGGGCGAAGAGGATCTTGAGCGGTACGAAACCGACGTTGAGTTGCAGATATACCGCGAGTATCGGGACGTCCTCCCAATGTTTCGCTACGTGGTCGAGACCGAGCGTCGCTTCTACCTCGCGAACCGCGTTGAGATGAACACCCGATCCGCCGACGGATCCGTCTACTTCGAACTCGAACTCGAGGACGCGTGGGTGTGGGACATGTTCCGGCCCGCCCGATTCGTGAAGCGTGTCCGGGTGATGACCTTCCGAGACGTCAACATTGAAGAAACCGACATCCCCTCGGAGTTCTGATTCGCGTCACACCCCGGTGAGACGATGCCCCGATGTTGACACGCCGCCTTGCCGTTGGACTAGCCGGTGAAGCCGTTGCTGCACGCTTTCTCGAGCGCCGTCGCGCCACCGTTCTCGATCGCAATGTCAGGGTCGGGAGCGATGAGATCGACCTGGTTGTCCGCATCACCGACGTCCGAGTTGCCGTAGAGGTGAAGACCGGGCTCGGCTCAGGAACCCGTCCGTGGGAAAACTTCGACGATGTCAAGGAAGCGAAGATCCGGCGCGCGGCACGGGCACTCGGGATTCGCCGTGTCGATCTGATCGCTGTGGAGCTGACCGCAGACGGAGTGGTCGTGCGGTGGCTACCCGAGGACGGTTGAGCCGTGACGGCGGCGCTGCTCCTTGAACCAGCATCCGCGATGCCAGTGGCGCCGCAGATCCGGGGCGAGGCGCGGAACGACAACAACGTGGCCGACACCCGGTTCGATCCACGAGTCGCAGCCGGGGCACACGTACGCCTTGCGGGCTTGATACGGCTGTACCGAATGCACGGAACCATCATCGAGTGTCACCCGAAGAACCCCCATGCGACCAACGCGAGTGTCGCCACGGTGAACACCACAACGAGGACAATGTCGGCAGCGGATCGCTTCTGATCGCGAAAGGGGTTGAAGCCCATGCGGACAACGTAGCGCAGTAGCGGGGCAGTCGAGTGGTGGAGTGGTGCTAGTTTCGGTTCATGGCGTTTGTCTCTGTGGAAGACCGGGGGAGCGTTCGGCGGGTGACGATGTCGTCTCCCGAGACCAAGAATGCAGTTCCGAGGACCGGATGGACTGAGCTGGCGGATGCGCTCGAAGCGTTCGAGACATCCGAACAGCGGGCGATGGTGATCACCGGTGCAGGCGGTGACTTCTGTGCGGGCGCCGACCTTGGGGCCGATTTCTCGGGTTTCGGAACGGCCGCGGCAAACGCCGAGTACATGCGTCTCCCGAACCGGGCCGCGCTCGCACTCCACCGAATATCGAAGCCGACGGTCGCGGCCGTTGACGGGATT
>CBFDAN010000259.1:0-3288 GCA_965602815.1 uncultured bacterium | reverse complement strand
GCGACCGCGACGTGCCCGACCTCGCAGTGTTTCGAGAGCTTGGACTACCGTTCTGGCTTGCCGGGGGATACGCCGAACCCGAGCAGATCTCCGCAGCACTCGAGCTTGGTGCCGCCGGGGTGCAGGTCGGCACAGCGTTTGCGTACTGCGAGGAGTCCGGATTCACGGCTGAGACGAAGCGAAAGGTGCTCGACCTCAGCCGCGCCGGCCGGGCGAGGATCTTCACGGATCCGGTGGCATCGCCGACCGGATTCCCCTTCAAGGTGGTGGAGCTCGAGGAGAGCCTTTCCAACCCGGTTGTGTACGAGAAGCGCTCCCGGATCTGCGATCTCGGCTATCTCCGGACCGCGTACCGTCGGGAGGACGGCACGGTCGGATGGCGGTGCCCGTCGGAGCCCGTCGAGGACTACATCCGGAAGGGTGGATCTGAGGAGGACACCATCGGCCGGAAGTGCCTCTGCAACGCTCTGATTGCGAACATCGGTCACCCGCAGGTGCAACGCAACGGCGAGATCGAGCAGGCGCTGATCACGTCCGGGGACGACGTAGCCGACGTCGCTCGGTTCCTGCCCCCGGGCCGGGACACGTACAGCGCACTCGACGTGATCGACTACTTGTTGCCGGCGCCGTAGGCAGAATCACGTCGAATCAACCCGGCCGATCCGAATCCTCGCTGGCGGATCGCCGCTACCCTTCGGACCGATGCCGCCACGGATCCTGATTGCCAAACCGGGCCTCGACGGTCACGACCGTGGAGCCAAGGTCGTTGCACGAGCTCTCCGCGATGCCGGCTGTGAGGTCATCTACACGGGCCTGCACCAGACACCTGCACAGATCGCCCAGGCTGCCGTCGATGAGGATGTCGACGGCGTCGGACTCTCGACGCTCTCGGGTGCCCACCTGACCCTGTTTCCGCGCGTGGTCGAAGCGCTTCGAGAGCGGGATGCGGACGACATCATCGTGTTCGGCGGCGGCATTATCCCCGAGGAGGACCTTCCGGCCCTTCGGGAAGCTGGTATCGCAGCCGTCTTCACTCCCGGCACGCCGCTCGATGTCATTGAGGCGTGGGTGGAAGAGAACCTCTCAGATCGCTGAATCGGAATCGACGAACGGAGAACGATCCTCGTGAAGATCCATGAGTACCAAGCGAAATCCTTGATGGCCGACCGCGGCATCGCGGTCCCGATGGGCCGCGTCGCCACCACGGTCAATGAGGCGGTCGCGGCTGTTCGGCCACTCATCGAGGAGAGTGGGAACCCGGTCGTTGTCGTGAAATCGCAGATTCATGCGGGAGGGCGCGGCAAGGGCCGGTTCAAAGAACACCCCGACGTTGGAGGTGTGAACGTCGTCACCGAAGGCATCGAGGGTGGCATCGGGGCCGTTGAGGAGCGAGTTCGCGAGTTGGCGAGCCAGATGCTCGGCTCGACCCTCGTCACAATCCAGACCGGCGATGAGGGCAAGCAGGTCAACCGTCTTTACATCGAGCAGGGGATCGATATCGCCACTGAGCTGTACCTCTCGGTGCTTCTCGACCGCGGCACCTCGCGCAACATCGTGATGGCATCGACCGAAGGCGGGACTGAAATCGAGGTAGTCGCGGAAGAGACGCCGGACAGGATCCTCAGAGAAGAGATTGATCCCGCGTTCGGCCTGCTCCCGTTCCAGGCGAGGCACATCGCGTACGCACTCGGCTTTGAGGGTGATGCGTTCAAGAATGGGGTCCGATTCCTCGATGCCCTCACGAAGGCCGCCGTTGAGCTCGACACTGACCTCGTCGAGATCAACCCACTGGTGGTAACAGCCGACGGTGCGGTGATGGCGCTCGACGGGAAGATGGCCTTCGAGGCAAATGCGCTCTACCGGCATCCCGAGGTCGCGGAGCTCAGAGACATCAGCGAAGAGGACGCGGCAGAGCTCGAAGCCAAGGAGCACGACCTGTCGTTCATCAAGCTCGACGGCGACATTGGGTGCATGGTCAACGGCGCCGGACTCGCCATGGCGACGATGGACATCATCAAAACGGTCGGCGGCGAGCCGGCGAACTTCCTCGACGTCGGGGGGGGTGCAGAGAAGGACCAGATTGCGGCCGCGTTCAAGATCATCACGAAGGATCCGAACGTGAAGGGGATCTTCGTGAACATCTTCGGCGGGATCATGCGCTGCGACATCATCGCTGAAGGGGTGATCGCTGCGGTTGAGGAGGTTGGCCTGTCCGTTCCCCTTGTGGTGCGCCTCGAGGGAACGAATGTGGAACTCGGCAAACGGATGCTCGACAAGTCGGGCCTCGATCTGGTGAGCGCGTCCGACATGAAAGATGGAGCGAAGAAGATTCTGGAGCTGACGCGATGAGTGTGCTGATCGGGAAGGACACGAAGGTTCTTGTGCAGGGAATGGGGAAGACCGGGCGGTTCCACACCGACAAAGCGATCGCCTACGGGACGAACATGGTTGCAGCGGTACACCCGAGTCGTGCCGGTCAGACCGAGCTCTTCGAAGGCGAGACCGATCGCTCCGGAGTCCCCGGGCGGGGAAGCTCGTATTCCGTCGAACTACCGATCTTCCGGACCGTTTCCGATGCCGTTGCGGCGACCGGGGCGAACGCGTCCGTCGTCTACGTGCCGCCACCGTTTGCTGCCGACGCCATCATGGAGGCTGCCGATGCCGGTGTGCCGCTCGTCGTGTGTGTGACTGAGGGCATCCCGGTCGCAGACATGGTGAGGGTGAAGCGCTACCTCGAAGGCAAGGGAGTCCGGCTCGTCGGCCCGAACTGCCCCGGTGTCATCACACCGGAAGAATGCAAGATCGGCATCATGCCCGGGTATATCCATACCCCGGGACGCATCGGAGTCGTGAGTCGGTCCGGCACGCTCACGTATGAGGCGGTCTATCAGCTGACGTTGAACGGCTTGGGGCAGACGACCGCGATCGGGATCGGCGGCGACCCGGTGAACGGGACCAACTTCGTCGACGCACTGGAGGTGTTCAACGACGATCCGGCAACCGACGGCGTGCTGATGATCGGCGAGATCGGCGGAACGGCAGAAGAGGACGCCGCCGAGTGGATCACGGAGAACATGTCGAAGCCCGTCGCCGGCTTCATCGCCGGCACCACCGCCCCACCCGGAAAACGAATGGGTCACGCCGGAGCGATCATCTCCGGAGGGAAGGGGACCGCGAATGCGAAGATCGCCGCCCTCGAAGCCGCCGGTGTGGTCATGGCTCCTACCCCAACCGACATGGGCACCGCAATGCAAGAAGCGATGGAGAAGGCGAGTCCTGGTTGGTAGG
>CBFDAN010000258.1:0-3299 GCA_965602815.1 uncultured bacterium | reverse complement strand
GGACAACGCAGCCGCGATAGGGATTTCATGATCCGTCTCGAGAATGTCACGAAGGCTTACGACGGTGGTGTCGTGGCCGTCAAAGATGTCGACCTCGACATCAACAAAGGTGAGTTCGTGTTCCTGGTAGGGCCATCGGGGTCGGGGAAATCGACGCTCATCCGGCTCATGATGCGTGAGGAAGCCCCAACAAATGGGGATATCTGGATCGCCGGAAAACACGCGTCGGTTCTTCCCGGATGGAAGATCCCGCACCTTCGCCGGTCGATCGGCACCGTATTCCAGGATTTCAAGCTTCTGCCGAACAAGACCGTCTACGAGAATGTCGCATTCGCCATGGAGGTGACGGGCAAGTCTCGCTCGGCGATCGACGGGCAGGTCCCGCAGGTCCTCAAGCTCGTCGGTCTCTCCGAAATGGCCGACCGTCTGCCCCGGAGGCTGTCCGGCGGTGAGCAGCAGCGTGTGTCGGTTGCGCGAGCGTTTGTCAATCGCCCTCTCATCTTGCTGGCCGACGAGCCGACCGGAAACCTCGATCCAGCGACATCGGTCGGCATCATGCGCATTCTCGACAGGATCAACCGCACGGGGACGACGGTGGTGATGGCGACACATGACCACGCAATTGTCGACGCGATGCGCCGCCGCGTTGTCCAGCTCGAGCGCGGCCGCCTCCTTCGTGACGAGAGTCGCGGGGTGTACGAAACGGCCGTTGTCGAATCGGTCGAACTCCCTGACGATGTCACGATCGGTGCCGAGGCGGTGGAAGCGGTGGAGACAGTGACAACCGTCGAGGGGGAATCGTCCACGTTCGTCGAATCGGACGAAATCACGGCCACGGCCTCATCAGCCGACGAACGCGCCGAGGACCCGGGTGCCGACGATCCGCACACTGTGGAGGAGTCCAGACGTGTTGGATCCGATCCGGCCGCCGAAGACCGCGGTGACGAGGAGTCCATATCCGAACCGGCAGACTCTCAACGGCTCGTCGAGGAGGCGTACACTCGCCTCAATCCCCACGGCACCACGGGTGCCGATGACGCGGACGACGAGGTCGAGCAATGAGCCGCATCTCGTACGTGGTGAGAGAGGCGTTCACCAACATCGGTCGGAACGGTCTCGTGGTGCTTGGAGCGATTCTCGCTGTCTTCATTTCGCTCACGCTCACGTTCGGGACGCTTGTGTTCGGCGAGGTGGTCCGCATCAACACCCTCCAGTGGGCCGAGGACGTGCGCGTTATCGCGTTCGTGCGTGACGACGCACTGACATCGGTTCCCGACATGCAGGCCGAGATGGAGGCCTGGGCCGAGGTCGACAGCGTCTACTTCGTCTCGAAGTCGGATGCGCTCGACGAGGCGCGTCTACTGCTCTCGAATCAACCGGCGACCCTTCGAGTGATCGAGGACAGCCCCGACATCGTCCCTGCATCGCTCCGGATCAAGCCGGTCAACCCCGACGACTATCAGACGATCGTCACCCGCCTGCAGGCCACGCCGGGCCTCTTGCGGGTGCAGTCCGCAGGCCAAGCCATTGACGCGATGATCTCTCTCAGGGACGGCCTCCAGGTCATGTTCTGGCTGCTCGCGCTCGCCCTCGGGGTCGCTGCGGTTGCCCTGATCGCGAACACGATCCACATGGCGATCTACGCACGACGCGAAGAGATCGAGATCATGAGACTCGTTGGTGCGTCAAGTTGGTTCATCCGGGTTCCGTTCTTACTCGAGGGTGCGATAGAAGGCTTCATCGGGGCAGGCCTCGCTGTTGGGTTCGTCGTCGTGGCCCAGCAGCTGGCGGTCGATCGTCTGACCGATCTGCCCGACTGGATCAACGTCGCCGTCCAACATGACTACCTCTACTCGCAGGGTGCGCTGGTCCTGCTGTTCGGGGTGCTTGCCGGTCTGATCGGCAGTGGCCTGAGCCTCACGGTCCACAAGTACCTGCGAACGTGACCTGCGCGCGCCGTCTCCTCGCTTCCGGTCTGACTTTGGTCCTGCTGCTCGCTATCGCTCCTGCCGCCGGCGCCGATGACCTCGACGGAGACCTTCAGAGCGTCAGACAGCGCATCGAGTCGCTGGGTGACCAGATCGATTCGGTGGCCTCGAGCCGCAGCTCGCTCGCCCGTGAGATCCAGGCGACGGAGGAGCGCATGGACGAGGTTCTCGCATCGATGTCATCACTGCGGGTTGAACTGCTGGCGGTTGAATCCGAGCTCGTTCAGAAGGAACGGTCCCTCCGAGAAGTCAGAACTGATCTCCATGCCCAGTACCAATCGCTTGCTTTGACAAGATCCGAGTTGGGAGTCGCGCGCGACGACGCTGTCACGCACGCCGTCGAGACATACATGAGCGCCGGACTGGGAGTGCCGGCGGTCGCGTTGTCGGCAAAGGTGTGGACGGACATCGCCGTTGGGCTCGTCTATCTCGATCGCATCACCGCGGACGGCACGGAGACGGTCGAGCGCTTCGAAACCCTGCTTGTTGATGAGCAGGAGGCCAGCGATGAAGTTGCGGGGCATGAAGCCGACCTGTCGTCCGACCTCCTTGAACTCCAAGCGTCCGAGGAACGCCTGGCCGGTCTTCAGAACGAGATGCAGAGGGCGAGCGACGCCCTCCAGGATGAGTACCTCAACCAGCGTTCGCTGCTCTTGAGGTATGACGCCGAGATACAGGAGATCGAGGGTGAGATCGCGTCGCTGGAGAAGGAACAAGCGTCGATCAAGAAGCTCATTGTGCAGCAATCCAACTCGGCGGGTTCGGCACCCGGCATCCTCGTTCGGCCGGTGCCCGGGGCGATCTCATCAGGATTCGGGCCCCGTATCCATCCGATCCATGGCTACTCGCTGATGCACAACGGCGTCGACATGAACGCCGGCAGCGGACAGGCGATCGTTTCCGCATCTTCCGGCACCGTCATCTTTGCCGGTGCCAAGGGCGGCTATGGCAACACAACCATGGTGGATCATGGCGGCGGCATGGTGACGCTGTACGCACATCAGTCGAAGCTCGCCGTCTCTGCGGGACACTCGGTGAAGCGCGGGCAGACCATCGGCTATGTCGGTTCGACCGGTGTGTCGAGCGGTCCGCACCTCCACTTCGAAGTCCGTATCAACGGCAACCCCGTGAATCCGGCCAAGTACCTCTAGGGGTGCATCGTCGAACACGCCCCTAGTCTTCTCGCACCATGGCTGAAGGGCGCAAGGTCGTCGCATCTAATCGGCGCGCACGGCACAACTACGAAATCCTCGATACGTTCGAGGCAGGGATGGTCCTGAAAGGGTCCGAGGTGAAGAGCCTGCGCGCCGG